>JALAGK010000492.1 GCA_022712475.1 Enterobacteriaceae bacterium | reverse complement strand
AGATTCAGGCTGATACTGTATCTCGAGAACTTCAAGCTGGGTCTCATGCCCGCCTGGTAATGTCCAGCTGATAGTCGAGCCAACGCGCAGACCGAGCAAGGCTGCTCCCACCGGCGCCATAACGGACAGCTGGGTATCGCTGTCGGTAAGCGTTGCGGGATAGACCAACGTGCGCACCCAGGTCTCGCCATTGCTGAGATAACGGAATTTCACCCGGCTGTTCATGGTAACCACATCAGCGGGAATATCCTGAGGCGCGAGCGTTTCGGCGCGGTCGAGCTCAGCATTCAGGGCTTCTGCCACAGGCAGGCTGGCAAACTCAGGGCGTTCCAGCAGCCTGTCGAGGCGCTCTGCATCAAGCTCGTTAATGATAATCGCAGGTCTGGACATCGTAGACTCCATGTTAATGATGCGGCCTGCGGGCCGCTAAGCTTCTCCAAAAATAAACCCTCACCGATAGGCGGCGAGGGTTTAATTACTATGGGATGATATCCGGTCAGGGGCGTGGAGGAAAGTGAGTTGTTTCACATTCCTCCCGCAGGACACTAAAGGATCATACTACCAATCAGCGCTAACAGGAACGCGATGCTGCCGAGCAGCGTTTCCATTACGGTCCAGGTCTTCAGTGTGGTCTTTTCGTCCATTTCCAGGAAACGGCCTACCAGCCAGAAACCAGAGTCGTTTACGTGGGACAAGACGGTTGCACCACCTGCGATAGCGATAACGATAAAGCACAGGTCGAACTGGTTGAGGCCCGTGGCGGTTTCCACCATTGGTGCTACCAGTGCAGCGGTGGTGGTCAGCGCCACAGTTGCCGAGCCCTGGGCGACGCGCAGAGCGGTAGAGATAACAAACGCTGCCACAATAATCGGCATGCCGGTGTCAGAAAGTACGCCTGCCAGTGCATCACCGATGCCGCTGGCACGCAGAACACCACCGAACATACCGCCTGCACCGGTTACCAGAATGATGGCGCAGATAGGGCCCAGTGCATCATTACAGATTTTTTCAAGATGCTGGAAGGTACGGTTGCGGCTGAAGACCAGCAGTGCGAAGAAGACGGTAATCAGCAGCGCTACCGGCGTTTTGCCCAGCATGCGCAGGAAGTTAACCAGCGTGTTATCGCCAGAGACTGCGCCCATGACGATAGCAGTGTTTAAGCCGGTATCAAGGAAGATAAGCACCAGAGGCAACAGCAGAATAGTCATGACCATGCCGAAAGACGGCGGCTGATGGTCGGGGTCAGCCTGGACTTCGCCTAAAAATGAGGACGGCAGTTTAACGTCAAACTTCTTACCTGCGTACAGACCGTACAGGTAACCACCGATATACCAGGTTGGAATGGCAATCACCAGACCGACGACGACCAGCAGGCCGATGTTCGCGCCCAGCAGCTCTGCTGCGGCAACCGGACCCGGATGCGGCGGAACCAGAGCGTGCATGATGGCAAACGCACCCGCTGCAGGTAGTGCATACTTCAGCGTGGAGCCACCAAACTGTTTCGCGACGCTGAAAATAATCGGCAACATCACGACAAGACCAGCGTCGAAGAAAATCGGGAAGCCGAACAGTAGTGAGGCAATACCCAGTGCCAGTGGTGCGCGGTGAGAACCAAATTTACCTATCAACGTATCGGCCAGTACTTTTGCACCGCCTGAGACTTCTAACAGGCGGCCAATCATGGCGCCGAGACCTACCAGCAGCGCAACGCCTGCCAGTGTGCTGCCAAAGCCACCCAACAGTGTCGGCACCACCTTGTCAAACGGGACTTTTGTTATCAGCGCAACCACGATACTTACCAGGGTCAACGCCAGGAATGCATGAATTTTAAAGCGCATAATCAGCACCAGCAGCAGAGCGACTGCCCCTGCGGCAATACCGAGCAGTGTGCCGGCACCGTACGCGTATGTAACTTCCGTCATTTTATCTACCTCTGTTCTTTTATCACGGACTCGGCTTGACTACCCATCCATGCTGATACCGGTAACATGATACTGGTAACATCAATGGTGTGGTTATAAGAATTGATGCTGCGTTTAACAATTTGAGAGCAACCTCAAACATTCGAAATAAAATCCCCATTCCGTACTTACGTCATGCGTCTCGTTCTCATATTTGCCTCAAAAAGCGCGTACAGATGCCCTGTGGATAACGCCCAGAAGCCATAAACGAACCGGTCTCACCCAACGTTCAACCCTTGCAGGATTTATTGTGTGGTTTCCTGCAAGAAGAGTGTAGGAACTAAATTGCTATTCGGGGCAAAACAGTGAAAGAAGAGTGAAGTCAGCGTTATTTATTGTGGCTGGCGGGTTGCACAAGGAGGGGGGCTTGGTATTGCCACGCAGGGGAGCGACTAGCGGGGCAGGGTATGGTTAAGGGTATGTATTCGCGAGAGGTTGTAAAAGCTCGCGTAAACGCTGTTCTCGTTGCTCCGGCGGCAGCCATAGCCAACCAGGAAGTGTAGGTGGGCGCGGCTGTACGTCAAACAGGTGACGGAGACTCTGAATATACTCTTCGGTGTTGTGCATGGTGTCCTCCTGTCGGCTACAAAAGAAGTGTGACAGAGAAATGGAGAACAAAAAGTGAAGTGATTATTTTTTGTCTTCAGGTTTTAGTGCGAATACTGATAAATCACGCATCAGGTCAGTGGAGCGAGTAATTTTGCCGATAAACGGACCGTAAAAAAGGCGCAGTGGCTGCGCCTTTATTCTCTCGGGCGAGTTACTCGCCGACGGCATCAAGACGGAAGTTTTTGTTGCAGTTACCGGGATGCGACTGGGCAAGGAAGGAATCTGCGCTAAGCGGTGCGTTAATCTGCTCAGCCTTAATATTGATTTGCATTTCGGTTAAGTATGCCGGATTACCGTGGCAGGTAAGCTTCACCGCCTTCACACTGGTGCGGCCCCAGGTTTTTTCCAGCGCTCGGGTAAATTCGCTGCGGCTGACTGTTTCACCGTAGTTTGCCGCCAGAAACTGCCCCAGTTCGCTGTTTCTGACTTCCTGGTTCAGGCGAATCATGGTGGCAGACCAGGCGTCAGGATCGAAACCAAAACACGCGCCGTGTTTGGCATACTCATAGCGCTCCAGGCAGGAGTTACCGCCAGCGCCCGGCATGGCGTCATTCAGCTTATCGGCCATACTGGCACTTAAGCCTGGCTGAGGTAGCGAGCATTTACGTGAGCTTTGCGCCTCAGGCATGTCAGGAAGCGGGCGTGTGGCACAGCCGTAGCGCATCCAGCGTCGGTTATCCACGCCGCGCGCGGCGACCGATTTAGGCAGACTTGGCCACAGGCCGTGAATGGTCAGCAGTGCCGTTTTATCAGCACCTTCCTGCTGCAACCGACATTCTGTCGGTAGCTTGCGCCCGCGCTCTTTCATACTCTGACAGAAGCCGCTTTGCCACGATAGTGCCAGGACATAGCTGTCAAAATCCCCGTATTGCTTAGGTATCAGGGTGTTGGCCGTAGCGCTGATACCAGTAAGGGCTGAGAATAATAATGCGCAGGCGATTCGGATCTTCATCAACGGTTCCGTCAGTGATGTGAAAGTGGCGTTATTTAACCATAAAAAAAGCCGCTGTGTTGGCTAAAGCCTGGCCGCTGCGACACGCGTCTTTTGGTACAGGTTAGCGT
>JALAGK010000491.1 GCA_022712475.1 Enterobacteriaceae bacterium | reverse complement strand
GGCTGGCCCGACATCGCCACCGGTGCGGTAATCCAGCGTCTGTCCGCTGATATCGGCCAGCATCTGGCGCCAGTACGCGCTACGCGCCCCACCGCCAATGAGCGTCACGCTGTCAGGACGTATACCGCAGGCGTGAACCACCTCCATGCCCTCGGCCAACCCAAAGCCAACACCCTCCAGCACCGCACGCGCCAGTTCAGCCTTGCCATGTTGATGAGTCAGTCCAAAAAACGCGCCCTTCGCCTGCGGATTATTGTGCGGTGTGCGCTCGCCGGAAAGATACGGCAGGAACCACACCGGTCCAGCGGCATCGCTGGCGTGGCGTGCGGCGTTAATCAACTCTGTTACGCTGCCCGTTCCGGTAAGATGTGCCGCCCAGTCCAGGCATGATGCCGCACTTAACATGACCGACATCAGATGCCAGCGCTGTGGCAATGCATGGCAAAAACTGTGCACCGCCCGCTCCGGATGACTCAGAAAGCCGTCGCTCACGGCAAAGTACACGCCGGAGGTGCCAAGCGACAACATGGCCTGACCCGGCTCAACAATCCCCACACCCACCGCACCTGCGGCATTATCACCGCCGCCTGCCACCACCGGCACCGCCGCCATCCCCCAGCGTTTCGCAAGTTCAGCTCGCAGCTCGCCGGTGATGTCACAGCCCTCAAACAAAGCGGGCATATTATCGCGGCTAAGATTACAGGCACTGAGCATAACATCGCTCCAGTCGCGGTGCGCGACATCGAGCCAGAGCGTGCCAGCAGCATCTGACATATCGCTGGCAAGCTCGCCGGTCAACCGCAGGCGCAGGTAGTCCTTTGGCAGAAGCACCTTATCGACCCGGCTGAAAACCGCCGGTTCGTTACGCGCCACCCAGACAAGCTTAGGCGCGGTGAACCCCGGCATAATGAGATTCCCCGTGATGTGGCGCGCCTGCGCGACATGCTCTTCCAGCCAGCGGCACTCCTCGCCACAGCGCCCGTCGTTCCACAAAATGGCCGGACGCAGCACATTACGCTGCTTATCAAGCAACGTCGCCCCATGCATCTGGCCGGACAAACCAATGGCTTTAACCTCGTGCAGGGAACACTGCTGTCCGAGCGCACGCATGGCTCTGTCTGTTGCCTGCCACCACATTTCCGGGTCCTGCTCCGACCACAGCGGATGCGGACGCGACACGCTAAGCGGCTCGGTGCGTGACACCAGCAACTCCCCCTGTTCGTCAAGCAACAGCGTTTTCACGCCCGATGTACCCAGATCGATGCCAATGTACATATGCGCGCTCCTTCAACATGCGCCGCGCCTACCGCGACGCGCTGGCGTTAGTTATCAAAAATATAGTGATTAACCAGGTTTTCCAGCTGTTCCTGATGACCACTGCGGTGATGCGGAGCAAGGTTGTGCTGCTGCGCATACTGCGCAATCTGCTCGAGGCTAAGCTGGCCCAAGAGGATTTGCTGACCAAAATCGCTGTTCCAGCCTGCATAGCGCTGGGCCACGCGCTTATTCAGCTCGCCGTCGTCAATCATGCGCGCAGCAACTTTTAACGCCAGCGCCATGGTGTCCATCGCGCCGATATGGCCGTAGAACAGGTCGTATTTATCGCTGCTCTGGCGGCGCACTTTGGCGTCAAAATTGAGGCCGCCGGTAGTAAAGCCCCCGGCTTTGAGGATTTCATACATCACCAGTGCGTTTTCTTCCACGCTGTTGGGGAACTGATCAGTATCCCAGCCGAGCTGTGGGTCGCCACGGTTAGCGTCAACCGAGCCAAACACGCCAAGCGCAATGGCGGTGGCGATTTCATGATGAAACGAGTGCCCTGCCAGCGTCGCGTGGTTAGCCTCAATGTTGAGCTTAATCTCTTTTTCCAGCCCAAACTGGCGCAGGAAGCCGTACACCGTGGCCGCATCGTAATCGTATTGATGTTTTGTCGGCTCCTGCGGCTTTGGCTCAATCAACAGCGTGCCCTGGAAGCCGATTTTATGTTTATGCTCCACCACCATTTGCATAAAGCGGCCAATCTGCTCGCGCTCCTGACGCAAGTCAGTATTAAGCAGGGTTTCATAGCCTTCACGTCCACCCCACAGCACATAGTTTTCGCCGCCAAGGCGGTGGGTCGCGCTCATGGCGCTCACTACCTGACTTGCCGCCCAGGCAAAGACCTCTGGGTCGGGGTTGGTGGCCGCACCGGCGCCATAGCGCGGGTGGGTAAAGCAGTTAGCGGTACCCCACAGAAGTTTCACACCGCTCTCCTGCTGCTTTGCGCCCAGTACGTCTACCATATTGTCGAGATTTGACTGATATTCCTGAAGCGTTGCCCCCTGTGGCGACACGTCCACGTCATGGAAACAGTAATACGGCACATTGAGCTTGTGGAAGAATTCAAAGGCGACATCAGCCTTGCGTCGGGCCAGCGCCAGCGCGTCGCCGGGCTGCTGCCAGGGGCGTTCAAACGCACCCATGCCAAACATATCTGAACCGTCCCAGCAGAAGGTATGCCAGTAACAGGCGGCAAATCGCAGATGGTCCTCCATGCGCCTGCCAAGGACGCGTTCGTCCGGATTGTAGTGGCGAAAGGCCAACGGGTTAGTGGTTTTGGGGCCTTCGTAACGCACGCGGTCAAGCTGGTCAAAATACGCATCCATAATGAGCTCCGTTATTCTGTGGTGAAAGTAACGTACTCATCCTGGAATTTTCCCCCTGGCCGCTCAATTACGTTATTTGATTCTGCGATTCACAGAATACCCAACTGTGCGCCAGCTCTCAAAATAATGTCCTGGCGGACGACAAGTCTGAAATGAAAAAGGCGATCCACCTCGAACATTCCACTAATAAACCAAAAATCATAATGCCGGGATAAAAATCAGTAATTGCCAATCCTGATTATCCTGATAACAATTCCGGCACACACCTGACGGTAATGTTCTCTCTCCCCTATTCACTGCAACAGGTATAATTATGATGAAAATAAAACCTTTATTTCTGACCCTGTACGCAACACTGCTGCTGGCAAGCGGTGTCAGCGTAGCTAAAGACGTTAAAATCGGTATGGCTATTGATGACCTGCGTCTTGAGCGCTGGCAGAAAGATCGCGATATCTTTGTGAAAAAGGCGCAGTCACTGGGTGCGAGCGTTTACGTGCAGTCTGCAAACGGTAACGAAGAAACGCAAATGTCGCAGATCGAGAATATGATTAATCGCGGTGTGGATGTGTTGGTAATTATTCCCTACAACGGCAAAGTATTAAGTAATGTGATTACCGAAGCCAAGCAGGAGAACATTAAAGACATCGCCTATGACCGCATGATAAATAACGCAGATATTGATTTCTATATCTCGTTTGACAATGAAAAAGTGGGCGAACTACAGGCGAAAAGCCTGGTTGAAAAAGTCCCTTCCGGAAATTATTTCATGATGGGAGGCTCGCCTGTCGATAATAATGCCCGCCTGTTCCGCGCCGGGCAAATGAATGTATTAAAACCTTATATCGACAGCGGCAAAATAAAGATTGTCGGCGACCAATGGGTCGATGCCTGGCTGCCAGAAAATGCGTTAAAAATTATGGAGAACGCTCTGACGGCGAATCGCAATAATATTAACGCGGTGGTTGCCTCAAATGACGCAACGGCAGGTGGCGCCATTCAGGCTTTGCAGGCGCAGGGGCTGGCGGGCAAGGTCGCGATTTCCGGCCAGGATGCGGATCTGGCGGGCATCAAGCGTATTATCACCGGCACCCAAACGATGACGGTGTACAAACCCATCACGGCGCTTGCCACAACGGCAGCAGATATCGCCGTCGAACTCGGTAATGGCAAAACGCCGCAGTCCAACGCCACGCTTAACAACGGCCTGAAAGACGTCCCCTCGCGTCTGCTCACCCCGATTCCCGTCGATAAATCCAACATCGACAGCACCGTTATCAAAGACGGGTTTCACAAGAAAAGTGAACTGTAACCCTGTGCCTGCAAAGGCGTATTGACTAGCTGGCAAAAACGGAGGGGCTATGCCGTACCTGCTGGAAATGAAAAACATCACCAAATCCTTTGGGCCGGTGAAAGCGGTAGACAACGTAAGCCTGGCCGTTAACGCCGCAGAAGTGCTGTCGCTGTGCGGCGAAAACGGCTCGGGCAAATCAACGCTGATGAAAGTGCTGTGTGGCATTTATCCTGCGGGGAGCTACAGCGGTGAAATCTGGTTTGCCGGTGAAAAAATTACGCCGCAGAACATCCGCGATACGGAACGTAAAGGCATCGCCATCATTCATCAGGAGCTGGCGCTGGTAAAAAACCTGAGCGTGCTGGAAAACATCTTTCTCGGCGCGGAAATCACCCACGGCGGCGTGATGGACTATGACGCCATGACCCTGCGCTGTCGTAAACTGCTTTCTCAGGTCAGCCTGCACGTCTCGCCGGATACCCCTGTCAGCGAACTGGGGCTTGGACAACAGCAGCTGGTAGAAATTGCCAAAGCGCTGAATAAACAGGTGCGGCTACTGGTTCTGGATGAACCAAGCGCCTCGCTCACCGAGCAGGAGACCGCGGTACTGCTGAACATCATTCGTGACCTCCAGCAGCACGATATCGCCTGCATCTATATCTCGCACAAACTCAATGAGGTCAAAGCCATTTCTGACACCGTTTGCGTGATTCGCGACGGCAAGCACATTGGCACCCGCGATGCCGGACAGATGAGCGAGGACGATATCATTACCATGATGGTCGGCCGCGAATTGACGGCACTCTATCCGGGACGTGCGCATACCCCAGGTGACGAAATCCTGCGCGTGGAGGACCTCAACGCCTGGCATCCGGTTCATCGCCATATTCGTCGGGTAAAAGCGGTATCTTTTAGCCTGCGACGCGGCGAAGTGCTGGGCATTGCCGGACTGGTGGGGGCCGGGCGTACCGAATCAGTCCTGTGTCTGTGCGTCGTCTGGCCCGGCAGGCGGGAGGGTTCGGTATTTGTTAACGGTAAACCGGTGACGCTTGATAACTGCCAGCAGGCGATTACGCACGGCATTGTGATGGTGCCGGAAGACCGCAAGCGCGACGGCATTGTGCCCGTCATGGCGGTGGGACAAAACATTACGCTCGCCGCACTGACGCAGTTTTGCGGGCCGCTCGGCGCGCTGGACGACGCCGCCGAGCAGCACTGCATTGCCCAGTCCCTTGCCCGCCTGAAGGTCAAAACCGCCTCGCCGGAGCTGGCTATTGGCCGCCTGAGCGGCGGCAATCAACAAAAGGCCATTCTGGCGCGCTGCCTGCTGCTCAATCCACGTATTCTCATTCTTGATGAACCGACGCGCGGCATTGATATCGGTGCCAAATATGAAATTTACCGGCTTATCAACGAGCTGGTAGCACAGGGTATCGCCGTTATCGTTATCTCCTCAGAGTTACCAGAGGTGCTCGGCC
>JALAGK010000490.1 GCA_022712475.1 Enterobacteriaceae bacterium | reverse complement strand
GGTGTGGAGACGGCTCTTTCCTGCATCGGGCCTACCGTTTTATTATTAACGATACGCTGAGAGGAAAGAATCTCGCCTCTCACCCGCTGTTATTAATCGGTATCGATTTAAACCAAAAATCGCTAGAGCAAACGCAGTTGACCCTAAAGGATATTCCGCATATCACAATAGAAGGCGATGTCGCCAACCCCACCGCATTCTTGAATGCGCTGGAGGCCAAAGGGATTTCGGATCCGCAAAATATCCTGCATATACGCTCTTTCCTTGACCATGAAATCCCTTATCAGGGCGTTGATGACCAACATGCCGCTGACGAGCGTACGGTCAAACAGCTAAACTTCATTTCTATCACCAACGACGGCCAACTGCAAAAAAACAATCAAATCATCCAGCGCTATGTAGAGCATTTTTCTCGCTGGGCGGCAGTCAGCTCTAAACACGGTATGTTAATTCTGGAAGTGCATACTCTGCCTGCCAGCGTGGTTCAACGTTTCTTTTCCGCTAATGAGAGCTTTTACTTTGACGCTATCCACTCCTTCTCACGCCAGAATTTGCTGGATGCGGCCACATTTATGCAGGTGGCGGCTGAAGCCGGACTATTTAGTGAGGCGGATTATTTCCATCGTTTCCCGCGCGCCTTTCCTTACACGCGTATCAGTCTCAACTGGTTCAGAAAAAAGGACTATAGCCTGCGTAATGCCAATTTCAAGGATCTTGATGTCTTGCTCAAGCTGGAAGAACTGTGCTGGGCAGCCGAACTGAGAGTTGACCGGGAAGAACTCACTCGCCGGATAACAGAAAATCCGACAGGAAATTTCGTGATCGAGTACCAGGGTGAGGTGGTTGGTGTCGGCTATACCCAGCGAATTGCTTCAGAAAAATTACTGCACCATACAACGGTAACTCAGGTTCATCAATTGCATGACGATAATGCGCCTGTGTTTCAGTTGCTGGCCATTAATATTCACCCTGAATGGCAACACATGGCGCTTGGTGACACCATGTTGACTTATTTACTCCGTCTGGCTTCACTGCATGATTCGGTTAAAAAAGTCGTTGGCGTCACTCGATGTAAAAATTTCCTGCTTTACCAGGACAAGGTGACTTATGAGCAGTATGTGAACCAGTCCAGAACCGATGAACGGCAAATCGATCCGATTTTGCATTTCCACCTGTCCCACGGTGCCCGCATTCTCGATATTGTCCGCAACTACAGGCCAACAGATCGTGAAAATGAAGGTCATGGCGTGCTTATTGGCTATGCAATACGCGACGAGATAGAAAACATGCAGGATGGCGTGTCGGTTTCCGGTGATAAACACAAAGCCTTTGTACAATATTCAGATGCCGAGCTTGAGCAGGCCATCACTGAAAGACTCAAGAAACTGTTAGGCCAGAAAAAAATCTCACGTTACTCCCTCACCACCTCGTTCCGGGACATGGGGTTGGATTCGCTGGACCTCACTGAATTACGCGAGATGATTAATCGTTTGCTGGATACACGTCTGGATGCAGCGATTTTCTTTCGTTTCTCCACACCTGAAAGCATCATTAACTACCTGAACAGCATTAAAAATCCGTCAGCTCAAATACTCCGCCAGGAGCCGGCATTAAAGAACAAAGAGGTCAATTCACAGCCTGTGCCGCCGGCGCAGGCCGTTTTAACGCCGACAGCTTCGCCGCAGGCTACGCCACAATACACCACTGACAATTATCAGGCAGGCACTCATGATATTGCCGTGGTGGGCATTGGCTGCCGCTTCCCTCAGGGAATCAACGATAAAGCCTCATTCTGGCAATTCTTGCAAAAATCCGGCGATGTCATCACAAAGGTTCCGCAGGACCGTTGGGATCCGGCCATTACGGATGGTGTGAAGGGAGCCTCCTTTGGTGGTTTTCTCAGTGACGTTTCACTGTTTGATGCGGCATTCTTTGGCATTTCACCGCGTGAAGCCGTCAACATGGACCCCCAGCAAAGATTGTTACTGGAAACCTCATGGCAGGCATTTGAAGATGCCGGCATCGTTCCGCAAACACTCAAAGGCAGCAATACAGGTGTATTCATTGGCCACTTTGGCCATGATTACGAATCGCTGCAAATCAAATCGTATGGTCATGATGATTTCCAGGCTAATTTTTCCACCGCCACGTCTGCATCGGTTCAGGCCGGGCGTCTGTCTTATTTTTACGACTTTCACGGCCCTGCTATCTCATTGAACACAGCGTGTTCATCAACGTTAGTTGCCATCCACATGGCTTCTCAAAGTTTGCTGCAAAAAGAGTGTGATGTCGCTATTGCGGGCGGCGCCAATTTGATACTGACCCCTGAACTCAGCCTGGTGTTTGGCCGGGCCAATATGCTCTCAGCGGACGGGAAGTGTAAAACTTTTGAAGCCTCTGCCGACGGCTATGTTCGCAGTGAAGGCTGTGCAATGGTGGTGCTCAAGCGTGTTCAGGATGCGTTAAACGCCGATGATACCATTCTTGCAATCATCAAAGGCAGTGCCGTCAATCAGGACGGTGCCAGCAATGGTATTACAGCACCGAATGGCGTGGCTCAGGAGGCAGTCATTCATGCAGCGCTTGCACGCTCCAACATTACAAGCAGTGAGATTACCTATCTGGAAACCCACGGTACCGGTACCTCACTGGGCGACCCGGTTGAAGTGGAAGCCCTGGCCAACGTTTTTGCTGACGACAACGATAAGCGAACTTCAGCCCTGGTTCTGGGTGCAGTAAAAACACGCCTGGGGCATACGGAAGCCGTTGCCGGACTGGCGGGCTTTATCAAGTCGGCGCTGATACTGAATCATCGTACCATTCCGCCAATGCCGTTGATTTCCGAAATCAATCCTCTTGTTGATAAGCAACTACAGCGCATTTCCGCCACAATCAATGAAACGGCTATTGCTATCGGGGCAGAACAAACCGTTGCCCGGGCCGGTATCAGCGCTTTTGGCTATAGCGGCACTAATGCCCACATGATATTGGAAGAGGCACCCCACATATTGCCGCGAAAAACAGCGGTTCAGTCATTGGCGTCGTTGTCCCTGCCGTTTTTAATCTCGGCTAAAACCACCTCGGCCTTGCAGCAACAGGCTGCAAAATTGCAGGCATTGCTCACTGCATCGCCTGATGTCAATTTAACGGATCTGGCCGGGTCGCTGGCAACAACCCGCAGTCATTTCAGCGTTCGGGCAACTATCATGACCGATCAACGGCAAACGCTGCTTGATAGCCTGACCCGCCTGGCTCAGGGAGAAACCAGTGACAACGTACAAGTTTCGGAAATACAGCATACCGGCAAACTCGCATTACTCTTCACCGGGCAGGGCAGCCAATATGTGGGTATGGGCTACACCTGTTATCAGCGATTCCCATTATTCCGGCAGATTTTTGATGCCGTTTGTGCCGAACTTGACGCATTGATGGTTGAACAGCAACAACCGTCTTTGCGCGATATTATCTTTGCTGAACCGGGCGGAAGCCGGGCTAAACTGTTAGACCAAACGGTCTTTACCCAGACGGCACTGTTTGTGCTGGAGGTTGCTTTATTCCGTTTAGTTGAAAGCTGGGGAGTCAAGCCCGATTTATTGTGCGGCCACTCCATTGGCGAAGTGGCCGCAGCCCACATTGCCGGCGTGCTTTCATTGCAAGATGCCTGCGTGCTGGTTGCCGCACGGGCCCGCCTGATGCAGGCGCAGCGGACAGACGGCGCAATGGTCTCATTACAGGCCAGCGAAGCCGAGGTTCAGCCTTATCTTGTCGGTCATGAAAATGAGGCGTCTATTGCCGCACTGAACGGGCCTCATTCAACGGTGATTGCCGGTAATGAAACGGTCGTTATGGGTATTGCTGAACAGTTTGCAGAAAATGGACGGCGAACCACCCGCCTGACGGTAAGCCACGCTTTCCACTCACCCCATATGGAAGGCATGCTGGATGAGTTTCGCCAAATCCTTAGCGGCTTAACTTTCCATGCGCCCAGGATTCCTGTTGTATCGAATCTGAGCGGAAAACTGGCTGACCCGGCCCAGTTGTGTTCTGCGGACTACTGGGTTTGTCACGTTCGTTCTGCGGTGCGCTTTAGTGATGGCATCCGCGCGGCAGAGCAGTTCGGCGCAACCGCCTTTCTTGAGATTGGCCCGCAGGGCATTCTGACGTCAATGGCAAAAGCCAGTTTGAGTGAAGACAGCGAAAAAGAAGCGGCGCTGATCGCATCGCTGAATGGTCAGGATAACGACGTGGCAAGATTGTTGGCAATGCTGGCCGCCCTTCATTTACAAGGACATACGCCAAACTGGAACGCGGTATTTGCGCCCTTTTCACCCAGACGCATTGCACTGCCAACGTATGCTTTCCAACGACAGCCCTATTGGGTCAATGTGGATAAACCCAGGAGCACTTCATCAGGCACCCGCTCAGAAAACACGCTACGTTATAACCTTCAGTGGAAAGTGTTGACGCAACAGGCTGCGCAAAACCTTTCCGGCAACTGGTTACTGATTGCACCTGACGATGAAAGTCTGAACCCGCTGGTAAGTGAATTGAGTCAGACCTTAACCAACCAGGGCGCAACTGTCTCATTGCAGCGCTGGGGTAACGCCCAGCCAGACATTTCAGCAGTTAACGCTACGCTGAATCAATTAGCCAGCAACCCTCAGCAACCGGCTCACGTCCTGTCACTGCTTGCCTTCAATGAACAGCCTTATGTCAGCAACGGGGGGCTGCCGGCAGGGTTTGCGTTAAATGTGCAGTTATTGCAAATTCTCAATCACATTGAATACCCTGTTTCCTGTTGGTTCCTCACGCGTAATGCGGTGGCAGTGAACCCCGCTGAGCCGCTCAACCATCCTTTACAGACTTTAAACTGGGGAATGGCCCGAACTGCGGCGCTGGAATTTCCAAACCGCGACGCAGGCATTATTGATTTACCTGAACAGGCAAGCCCTGAAACTTTCACTCAGCTTGTCTCCATCCTCAGCGCGCCGGGGCAGGAAAACCAGTGGGTGCTTCGTGTCGGGGAAATATTCGCTCCGCGTCTGCAACATGCAGCAGTAACCTCTGCGGCTACACATTGGAAACCAGGCGCAACCGTATTGGTTACCGGAGGCAGCGGCGCTATCGGTGAACACCTGACCCGCTGGCTTTGCCATCTCGGCGCTCAACATATTGTTCTCATCAGCCGCCATGTTCCTGACCCGCAACAGCAAAAACGCTTGTCTGAAAGCGCTGGCCCGGCCACCCGGATTACCTTCGAGCAATGCGATGTCGCAGATCGTCAGGCCATTTCAGGCATGCTGTCGCGCTTTGAGCAAAATGGCGATCACGTCAGCTCTGTTTTCCACGCAGCAGGCGTCATAGACAGCCAATCGTTAAATGAAACCAGCCTTGAGCAATTATCTGCAACCCTTGCAGGCAAAGTACAGGGCGCCCGCAATCTGAGTGAATTGCTGAGCGATAAACCGCTGGATGCCTTTGTGCTGTTTTCATCAATTGCAGGCGTTTGGGGCAGTGGACAACAAACCGGCTATTCGGCAGCCAATGCCTATCTGGATGCGCTGGCGATGCAGCGCCGTTCACGGGGGCTGACGGGCACTGCTGTCTCATGGGGAATGTGGCAAGGCAAAGGAATGGCAACAGATAAACTCATACAGGAGCGCATGCAGCGCTATGGTATCCGTCCGTTACCGCCAGCTAAGGCCATAGCCCTGTTGCAGGAGTCTTTGGACAATGATTTAACCCACACGGTTATCGCTGATGTCGACTGGCCCAATTTTGCACTCTATTACTCGCTGGCCCGGCCGCGCCTGTTATTAACTGAATTACCTGAAGTGCAACAACAGGAAGAAACCACTGCATCACAAAGCACTCCTGCTTCTCAGGATGCAGGCAATCCGTTATTAATGAAATTACAAACGTTGGGCAACAGAGCGCGCGCAGCCCATGTGCTATCCGTGGTACTGGACAACACAGCAACCGTGCTTGGCTTTAAACAGCCAGCCAGCCTTGCACCTGACACCGGATTTTTCAACCTGGGGCTGGATTCTATTATGGCGGTTGAACTGCGCGGGCAATTGCAGAAGGTATCAGGCGTCAAACTTCCGGCAACATTGGTTTTTGACTACCCCACGCCAAGAGCAGCGGCTAAATTGCTGGAAGAAAAACTTCTGGCGTTAATACCTTCAACGCCAGAGCATCCCGGTGAAGACCATTCCAATAAAGAACAGCCTGCGCCTCAGGCCGCCTCTGTTGCGGCGCCCGAGACTGACCTGTCTGTTCTCGATGACGATGCTCTGCTTGCAGCGGCCAATGCGCTGATTAAGGGAGGAAAATAAAATGACCCATCTTAATCAATCCGATGAGAAAGCAGCGCAAAACAAACTGCGTGAAACCCTCATTCTCTCCCTGCAGGAAGTTGCGCGCCTACGCAAAGCGGTAGCGGAAAACCAGCAGGCCAGTGCTGAACCCATTGCCATTATCGGTATCGGGCTGCGGTTACCGGGCGCAATTGCTGATCTGTCCGGTCTTTGGCAAATGTTAAAGAACGGTGGAGATGCCGTCGGCCCGATTCCTGAAGCCCGCTGGTCAGCAAACAACAATTACGATCCCAATCCCGATGCCAAAGGCAAAAGCTATGTTCGCGAAGCTGCGTTTTTAGATAACGTTGATTTATTCGACGCCGACTTCTTTGGCATCAGCCCCAGAGAAACAAAGCATATTGACCCTCAACACCGTTTGTTGCTGGAAACAAGCTGGCACACGCTGGAACAGGCAGGCGTTGTGCCTGAAACCTTAAAGCAACACAAAATCGGTGTGTTTGTGGGTATCGGCCCCAGTGATTACGATACGATTCAGTCTACCAATAAAGACGCCGAAGCCTATCGCATTCTGGGTACGCACACCTCTTTTGCAGCGGGGCGTATAGCATTCAGCCTGGGTCTTCAGGGGCCAGCCATATCCATTGATACCGCCTGCTCTTCCTCTCTGGTTGCCCTGCATCTGGCCTGCCAGTCTTTGCGCCAGAATGAATGTGAAATGGCCCTTGCTGCCGGTGTTCAGGTCATGGCTGATGAGGACTTGTTTGTGCTGCTTTCCCGAACCAAAGCACTCGCACCGGACGGACGTTCAAAAACCTTTTCAGCAAATGCCGATGGCTATGGACGGGGTGAAGGCGTTGTTGTATTAGCCCTGGAAAAACTCAGCACCGCGAAAGCACAGGGTCGTAATATTCTGGCAGTTATTCGCGGCAGCGCTGTGAACCATGACGGTGCCAGCAGCAGCATCACAGCCCCCAATGGTTTTTCGCAACAGGCCGTATTGCGGGCCGCACTGGAAAACGCCCACCTGACGGCAGCCGATGTTGATGTCGTTGAGTGGCATGGCACCGGCACATCGCTGGGCGATCCAATTGAGGTTCAGGCAATCGCTGACGTTTACGGCCATAATCGGTCTGCCGCAAACCCGTTGCAGATTGGTGCGCTTAAAACCAACATAGGGCACCTTGAATCAGCTTCCGGGCTGGCTGGCGTCGCAAAAATCATTGCAGCCATGCAATATCAGGCTTTGCCCCCGACAATTCATACTTTACCGCGTAATCCGCATATTGACTGGGCGGCTTTGCCAGTCAAGGTGACCGATAGCCTACTGCCCTGGCCCCATCACGCCGGAGGAAAAGTCCGGCGGGCAGGCGTTTCGGCCTTCGGCCTGAGCGGAACAAACGCCCATGTCATTTTAGAAGAGCCTCCGCAATCAGACGTCGCCTCCCGGGCCGAAATAGCCCCAGCGGCTCCCCTGCCATTTCTGCTATCGGCGAAAACGCTGCCTGCATTGCAGGCGCAGGCCCGTCAATTGCATGAGTGGCTGATAGCCCAACCCGAAGCCAACCTTATTGACCTGGCCGGTGCATTGGCAATGCACCGCAGTCATTTCAGCCACAGAGCCGCCATTGTCACCGCACAACGCCAGGTGTTAATCAACGCATTACGCCTGCTGGCTCAGGGTGAAAAATCTGACGACATATTACTCAATGAGGATGCCGTTTCAGATAAGCCTGCCCGGCATGATGTGGTTAACTCTCCGTTGAATGGCCGTGATCTGGCAATACGGTTTCTGCACGGAGAAGCGGTTGACTGGCCGTCCGTGTTTGCGCCGTTTTCCCCCCAATACCTCGATTTACCGACCTATCCGTTTAAGCGCAAACGCTATTGGATTGACGCCGCCAGGCCCCAACCACAGGCCACCAAAACACCGCTTACAGCCGGGCGTTATCCGTTGAGCGGGCAGCGCATTGATCTGCCCGATGGCAGTGTTCTGCATCAGATTGAAATCGGCCCGGCGATTCAGACCTATTTGGCTGACCATAAAGTTTACGGGCACATTGTTGTACCCGGCGCATTTTATCTGGCCGTATTGCTGTCGGTCGCGCAGTCTCATTGGCCTGATGAAGCCGTTGAGCTAGACGATGTGCAATTTGTTCGGGCACTGACCTTTGCCCAACCGTCGGACAGCGCAGTGCTCTTAATACAGCTGTCAACCGAAGCGGATAACACCACCGGATTTTCAGCCAGGCTCTCGGCTCAAATTGATTTGCAGTGGACGCTGTTAGCCACCGCTGATTTGAAGCGTTCTGCCCATTCACCGGCAATGGAAACCGTTGTGCTTTCCAATAGCCATTATTCCCCCCTTTTTAACGACCGCAGCGCAATGATTGAGCGGCTGGCAAATATGCAGGTTGACTGGGGAACACGCTGGCAGTGGTTAGGCGCAACATCACGCATTGATGAGCATACGACAATCGGGCGCCTGACAGCGCCGGAACAAGTCCCAACCGATGATGCGCCAATACCGGGAGGATTGATCGATAACGCATTTGCTTTTTCGCTGTTTGCCACTGAATCCACTGAACATCAGATTCCGCAGCTACCCTTTGCTGTTGAGCGCCTGTATTGGTCAGGCCGGCATCAACTGGCCACCTGGGCCAAACACGTCCTGCGTGTGCAGGATGACGCGAGATGCGACCATACGTTGGCAGATATCTTTTTTTGCGATGATGAAGGAAAACCGCTGGCGTGGCTGGAAGGCATCACAACGCGCCGGGCACCTGCCGAGCGTTTTCTGGCTGAACAACAAACCGCCGGATTGTTTTCGCTCCAGTGGAAAGCATTGGCATTGCCTGCAACGAAACCGGCAAAGCCGCTGTTTTTATTAGGAGATGTACCGGCTGCGCTGATCAACGCCCTGCCACCGACACTGCACATTCAGCATCATCTTAATATTGAGCAACTCGCACAATCCCTGACTGATGAAAACAACGGCAATTCTGCCTTTGACACCATTCTTTTTTGCCAGCGCCAAAATACCGGCTCTCTGATTGCCAATGCACACCAGACCACGGCAGACATCATGCAGCAATTGCAAAGCTGGCTTGCCGATCCGCGTTTTGCCGGTAGCGGCTTAACCGTTGTGACGCAGGGCGCTGTTGCAACTTCTATGGATGAAAACATTCTGCACCTGAGCCAGGCGCCAATCTGGGGATTAGTGCGCTCGGCACAAACTGAGCATCCTGAGCGAAAAATCAGGCTGCTGGATATGGATACGCAGCTTGCCTCTTTCAGTGCGTTGCCATCGGCTTTATCTTGTGACGACAATCAACTGGCGTTAAGAGGAGGGGTATTACATCATCCGGCTATAGCCAGCTACACACCGCCTGCTGGTTCATTCCATTTTGAGCCTACCGAGACGGTTTTGCTGACCGGAGGCACCGGCACACTGGGAGCCCGCATTGCGCGGTATCTGGTCTCACAGCACCACTGTAAAAGCCTTTTATTGTTATCGCGGCAAGGGGAACACGCTCCCGGCGCCGCGGCGTTACGCCAGGAACTGATTCAGTCAGGCGCTCAAGTGACCATTGCGGCCTGCGATGTCGCAGATAAAGCCTCACTGGCGCAGGCCCTCACTCTGATTCCGTCTGAATATCCACTAACCTCGGTTATCCATTTGGCCGGTGTCATTAAAGACGGAGCAGTGGATTTGATGGCCAGTCAGGATTTAGCCACCGTATTAAGAGCAAAACTTGATGCTGCCGTTTATCTTGATGAGTTGACCCGGAATCACACCCTCTCCTCTTTTATTCTTTTTTCATCCCTGTCCGGCCTGCTGGGTACGCCAGGGCAGGCAAACTATGCGGCAGCCAATACGTTTCTTGATGCCCTGGCTCAGCATCGCCGGGTGAACGGACAGGTTGCAACATCGCTGGCCTGGGGCCCCTGGGATGAAGGCGGCATGGCTGCGCAGTTAAACGAGTCAGATACGGCCCGTATACAAAAGATGGGTATATCTTTTCTGTCACAGCAACAGGGGCTGACGCTATTTGATGCGGCGTTAAATTGCCCTCAGGCTTATGTGATTCCGATGAATCTAAACCATACATCCGCTTCTCGTCATCCATTGCTTGCCCCGCTGTCCCCGGTTAAAACAGGAGAAAGCAAACAGGCTGTCAGCCAACGTCAAAGCAATACTCAACATCAGCAAATCATTCAACATCAGGAAAAAACGGGAGATCAACCACTCTCCATCAGACAAACGCTGGCCGGGCTGAATGAAGCCAACCGCTATCAAAAAGTCCTGAGCTGGGTAACCGGTGAAGTGGCAAAAGTGCTCGAACTTGCGGCGGAAGATGTACCATTACCGGACCGGCCATTGCAAGAGTTAGGTCTTGATTCTCTCATGGCCGTAGAGATAAAAAACCGCCTGAGTAAAGGCAGTGGCCTTCGCCTGCCGGTGACCCTGCTGTTCGATCACCCGACCTGTCAGTCGCTGGCTACTAAATTGAGCGCAGAAATTCCAGCGGAAGATACGCAAGTGAATACAAAAGCCATTCCCTCGGTTCCGGCCACCTCCAAAAAGGCAGTGCCGGCTTCGCCGTTGAGCTTTTCTGAACAGTTACATAACGCAACCAATGAAAAACTGTTTGAGCAATTGGAGCAGTATTTCCAAAATGATAAATAACGCCATGACTGAAACAGAACATAAGCTACGCCACTACCTTGAGCGTGCATTAGTGGAATTAGAGAACGCCAGGCTACAAAGAGAAGAGCCTGTTGCCATTATCGGAATGGGCTGCCGTTATCCGGGCGGCGTCAACACGCCTGATGAGTTTTGGCAGTTAATCATGTCACAAACAGATGCCATCACCGATTTCCCGTCAAACCGCGGCTGGAATATCGAACAGCTTTTTGATGCCGACCCGAATGCGCTCGGTAAAAGCTACAGCACCAAAGGCGGATTTCTGCATCAAAGCGACCTGTTTGACGCTGATTTTTTTAACATCACCCCCCGAGAAGCCTTGAGCATGGACCCTCAGCAACGTTTGCTGCTAGAGGTTACATATGAATCAATTGAACAGGCCCGCATTGACCCCATGACATTACAGGGTAGCGCTACCGGCGTGTTTATCGGCAATATGTACAGTGATTATGGCGCGCGCATGATGCAGACCCCGAATGAGCTGGAAGGCCATCTCCAAATTGGCAGCGCTCCCAGCATCTCCTCCGGCCGAATTGCTTATGCGTTGGGACTAAACAGTACCGCCATTACCATCGATACCGCGTGTTCTTCCTCCCTGGTGGCACTGCATCTTGCCTGTCAGTCGTTACGCCAAAACGAATGCAGCCTGGCACTGGCGGGCGGCGTTACAGTCATGTCATCACCCTGGGCATTTATCGAATTCAGCCGCCAGCAAGGCTTATCGCCAGGCGGCCGAAGCAAATCCTTTTCGGCCGATGCCGATGGCGTAAGTTGGGCCGAAGGTGTCGGTATGCTATTGCTGGAACGACTTTCTGATGCCCAAAAAAATGGCCGCAATATATTGGCTGTGATTCGCGGCTCTGCTGTTAACCAGGACGGTAAAAGCCAGGGGTTAACCGCCCCTAACGGATTGGCGCAACAACGCGTTATTTGCCAGGCGCTAAAGAATGCCCGGCTCTCAGCCGCGGACATCGATGTCATTGAAGCGCATGGCACCGGCACCCGGCTAGGCGACCCGATTGAAGCCGAGGCGTTATTAGCCACCTACGGTCAGGGGCATACAGCTGAACATCCTCTTTATCTGGGATCGGTTAAATCTAATATTGGCCACACCCAGGCCGCAGCAGGTGTAACCGGCGTGATCAAAATGATTCTGGCAATGCAGAATCAAACGCTCCCACCCACCTTATATGCGCAAACGCCTTCATCGCATATCGATTGGTCATCCGGCGCTCTCCAGCTATTAACTCATCCCGTTAACTGGCCCGCTCAGGAGACGCCCCGGCGGGCTGGTATTTCGGCCTTTGGATTAAGCGGTACCAATGCCCACCTGATTCTGGAAGACGCGCCTCAACAGTCGCTTTCCAGTGAAACAGCTACAGGCACCTTAGATAATGGACAATTGCCGTTCTTGTTCTCAGCCAGGAGCCGGCCAGCCCTCTTTGCACAGGCCAGGAAAATAGCGAGCCTGCTGAAGCAAAAGCCTGATTTATCACTTAATGACCTGGCTTATTCACTGGCAGTCAGCCGATCTCATTTTGACCACCAGGCTGTGATTTTGCCTGATGGCAAAAAAAATCTGCTGTCATCTCTGGAAGCGTTAGCTCAGGGACGCCCTGCGCCGGAAATGTGGCTTTATGAAAGAAAGCGACCCGGTAAACTCGTCATGCTGTTTACCGGCCAGGGGAGCCAATACATTGGCATGGGCGAAACGTTATATCAGCACTACGCCGTCTTTCGTCAAACCTTTGATACCTTGTGCCAGATACTCGATCCTTTGCTCGATTTGTCCGAGAATACATCTTTACGGGATGTGATTTTTTCATTACCGGCTCAAGACTCACCGTCCCTGTTACATCAAACGGCATTTACCCAGCCTGCGTTATTTGTACTGGAAGTATCGCTTTTTCGTTTGCTCGAAAGCTTAGGCATCCAGCCTGATTTGCTGCTGGGGCATTCTGTTGGTGAAGTTGCCGCAGCACACGTTGCGGGCGTTTTTTCACATGAGGATGCCTGCCGGTTAATTGCTGCCCGTGGGCGCCTTATGCAAACCCAGCCGGCAGGTGGCGCAATGATAGCCATACAGGCCAGCGAAGCCGAAATACTTGAACAGCTTGCAGGACACGAACAACAGATATCTATTGCCGCGCTGAACGGGCCTGCTTCCACAGTGATTTCCGGTGATGAGGATATTGCGTCAAATATTGCCGACTATTTTGCACAATCAGGACGCCGCACAACGCGCCTTACCGTCAGCCATGCCTTTCACTCACCGCACATGGAGGGTTTGCAGGATGCGTTTAAGCAAATCATCAGCGATATCACCTTTCATACGCCACAGATACCGCTCATTTCTAACCTCACGGGACAGCTCGTTACCGCACAGCAAATCTGTAACGCAGATTATTGGGTTAAACATGTTCGTGCGCCGGTGCGATTTTCCGACGGCATTCGTGCGGCAGAACACCATGGCGATGTCTTCAGCAATATAACATTTTTTGAAATCGGGCCTCAGGCGGTATTAACCGGTATGGCGCCGGGCTGTTTGCAGCCGGAGCAGCTCCAGACGCATGCTTTTATCGCGCCGCTCAGCCGTGGAAATCAGGAAACCGATGCGCTAATGAATGCCCTTGCCATGTTGCATACCCGTGCATTCCCTATCAACTGGTCGGCAGCTTTTGAACCTTATCGTGTTCACCTGATTGACCTGCCGACCTACTCTTTTCAACGCCAGCGCTATTGGCTGGATGGTCCAACGCAAACCGGTGTGCTACCGCCGTCTTCATCCCTTTTCTTGCCGCCCTCGTCAGACGAGCTGGCTGATACAGACACCTCTTCCGCCGTCTCAGACCTGTCTTCGTTGCCAGATGAACAACGCCGGTCCGCATTAACCGATATTGTGAATAGCAGCATCGCAAAAATCATGCATCTTGAGAGTACCCAGTTGATAACAGCAGACCGTTCGTTGCAAGAAATGGGGCTGGACTCCATGATGGTGGCAATGTTAAGACAGCGTCTTGCAGCCGCAACAAACCTCGAATTACCACTAACTCTGTTGTTTGATTACCCAACGCCAAATGCGTTAATTACTTATCTCTATCAGCAAACTAACCTGGCTGTTTGTAGCGATAGCAAGGCCCCCGCTTTGGCCAATAAGCATCACTCCGCGCAAATAGTGAATGCAGGGTTACTATCTCATCAACAGGGAATGCTTTCACTGCAGGTTGCTCAGGCCTTTAACGCCCGGCAATTCGAACAAGGGCAGCAACTGATGGATATCATCGGCCTGATGGCGCAGCACCTCACGCACGAAACCTTGACTCTTGAGGGTAGTCCTGCAATCAAACTTGCAACCGGATCAAATCAGCCTGGGTTTTATTGCGTAGCCCCCTTCTTACCCATGGGTGTTT
>JALAGK010000489.1 GCA_022712475.1 Enterobacteriaceae bacterium | reverse complement strand
TGTTCAGCAGAAATTATCAGCATGCCGCCTGGCGTCAGCGCCTCAAAAACCGTGTGAAACAGGGAGTCAATGTGTGTCAGATAGTGCAGCGCCAGTGAACTGTAAACCAGATCAGCGCAGCCAGCGGGCAACGCCAGTGATTCCAGATCGGCGTGTTGCCAGACAATATCGTCAAGCGTGGTCATTTCGCGCGCTTTTTCTAACATTTTCTGTGAGACATCAATCCCGGTGACGTTCGCGGCACCTGCCTCTCTGGCGAAACGGCAAAACCAGCCGTAGCCGCAACCAAGATCAACCACCCGCTTACCGCTTAGTTCGGGTAACAGCGCACGCAGAGCGGGCCATTCTGGTGCGCCGTCAAGCCCGTGTTGAGAACGCGGGAGCGTGGCGTAACCGGCAAAAAATTGCGGGTCGTCGTAGATATTTTGTGTCTTGTGGCTATCTGCCATATCAGTCCTCTGAATCTTCGTTTTTGCGCGCGCGCCGCTTCAGCCAGAAGCGCACCGCCAGTACCAGGCCTACAACCAGCACCAGCCAGATAATTTGTTTAAGGTGTTTATCCACGCTATGCAGCCACGGTGCAATCAGTTCGCCGCCCATGTAACCAAGCGTAGAGAAAAGTGCTGCCCAGACAATGGCCCCTAAAATATTAAGCGGCAAAAATACCTTCGGAGGCAGGTGGCTGGCGCCGATAAGAATAGGGCCGATAATACGAAAGCCGTACATAAAACGCGTACCAATAACAAACAGCCACGGGCGGCGGTTAATCATGCGGCGCGCTTTGGTGATTTGCTTTTGGTGGCGGCTAAAGCGGCTCAGCAGTGAGTCGCCAAAACGCCGGCCAATGAAGTACAACACCTGGTCACCAATCATGCCGCCGAGTGCGACAGCGGCAATCACTAACGGGAATTTCAGTAGCCCCTGGTGTGCGGCTATGCCGCCCAGTAGCGTAATGGTTTCACCTTCGGCGATGCTCCCGACCATCAGTGCGCCGTAGCCATAATGCTCAATTAAGCTTGTGATATCCATTGAATATAACGTTCTCTTTTCGCGTTTACCCTGTAAGCATACACCCCTGGTGGGGGAGGAGAGCCACCCTGGCATAACTGTCCGGATAAAATATCGCCACTTTCACAGCTGAACGGTAACGGTGAATTATACTTAGCGTGTAAGGCTCTTACGCAGCGTGGCTGATGAGGAGGTTGTATGAACCATGTATGGGGACTGTTCTCTCATCCCAGCAGTGAAATGCAGGCGATCAAACGCGAAAACGAAACGGTTTCTCAC
This sequence comes from Enterobacteriaceae bacterium, assembly GCA_022712475.1. Classification (GTDB taxonomy): domain Bacteria; phylum Pseudomonadota; class Gammaproteobacteria; order Enterobacterales; family Enterobacteriaceae; genus Tenebrionibacter. Next base: position 1,785 of record JALAGK010000489.1, on the reverse strand, counting down.
CACTATATGCATCATGTTTTACTCATGGCGGCCATACCGGTTATTTGTGCGTTTATTGGTACAACTCAAATTGGCTGGAACTTTGGTGACGGAACTGTGGTTAAGCTGTCATTCATGACAGGTCTTGGGTTGGCTGTACTGTTTTACGCGCTGATGCTGGGCGGTGTGGCGGTAATGGGGTACGTTATCCGCTGGATGGCGCGCAATTACCCTCAGCGGCCATCGCTCGGGATGTGCATGGTGTTTGCGGGCTATGTGGCAACACCGTTGTTCCTAAGTGGGGTGGTGGCGCTATATCCCCTGGTATGGCTGTGTGCACTCGTGGGGACTCTGGCGTTATTTTATACCGGTTACCTGCTGTATGTGGGCATTCCGACCTTCCTGAATATCACTCGTGATGAAGGCTTGAGCTTCTCCAGTTCAACGCTTGCTATCGGCGTGCTGGTACTTGAGGTATTGCTGGCGTTAACGGTAGTCCTGTGGGGCTATGGATACAGATTGTTCTGAATGCATTGTGGCGCTGTACATATGTGCAGCGCCGCAGCATTTCGTCACGATTATCCAGTAGCGATAGGGTCTTGTCGCGGAGTATGATGCGCAGGCATCTGCTTCCGCTCGCTTTTTGTGTACACGGTAGCGACCATTATTATCATTTTAGTGAATGGATTAAGACCCCGCTATGCCGAAAATCCGTGTTTCCCTGTTGAGCCTTGCGCTGTTATGCGCGCTACCGCTTGCTCCTGGTGCCGCTCTCGCTAAAACCACGCAGTCCAGCGCCAGTCAGCCCCAGATTGCCTCGGGCAGCGCCATGATTATTGACCTTAATACCAACAAGGTGCTTTATTCCAGCCATCCCGATCTTGTGCGTCCCATTGCGTCTATCACGAAGCTTATGACGGCCATGGTGGTGCTGGACGCACGTTTACCGCTGGATCAGAAACTGGCGGTAGATATTAGTCATACACCGGAAATGAAGGGAATCTATTCACGGGTGCGTTTGAACAGCGAAATTAGCCGTCGTGATATGCTGCTGCTGGCGCTGATGTCTTCAGAAAACCGTGCTGCGGCAAGTCTTGCGCACCATTATCCAGGCGGTTATGACGCGTTTATCCGCGCGATGAACGAGAAGGCGAAAGCGTTGGGCATGAGCCATACCCGTTTTGTTGAGCCAACTGGCCTGTCGATAGAAAACGTCTCTACCGCACGTGACCTCACCAAACTGCTTATTGCGAGCAAACACTATCCGCTGCTCGGCCAGCTTAGTACGACGCGTGAAGAAATGGCCACTTTCAGCAGCCCTGCCTATACACTGCCGTTTCGTAATACCAACCATCTGGTTTACCGCGACAACTGGAATATCCAGTTAACGAAAACCGGTTTTACTAACGCAGCGGGCCACTGCCTGGTGATGCGTACACTCATTAACAACCGCCCGGTGGCATTGGTGGTGATGGACGCGTTTGGTAAGTACACCCATTTTGCTGATGCCAGCCGTCTGCGAACCTGGCTTGAAACGGGAGAAGTAAAGCCTGTACCTGCCGCTGCACTGGCCTACAAGCGTGAACGCGCCGCAGGGCAGGTGACTGCCAGCACGGAGTAATGCAGGATGACCAGGCGCGTATCTGTTGCGCGCCTGTCAATAAGGCTAAATAACGTTATTTTTTTCTGTTAGCGCACCAGATTATATTTAGTGGTTTTGTGATTAAATAATCCGATGATATTATCCCGCCGCCGGAGAATATTCTCCGGCATGCCGGTTTTATTAATTGTGGAGCTAACATGGAC
>JALAGK010000488.1 GCA_022712475.1 Enterobacteriaceae bacterium | reverse complement strand
GTTTTATTATATCCGGACTAAAACTTTCATCCGTTCGCCCCCCTACCCACAAAATCACATTACCATATGTAATGAGTTAAGCAGAATAATGTGCTGCTCACTGTTCGATCCAGGTTTATTCAACGATGAGATCTTGCAGATAAACATGGCTGCCTGCGCCAGGAAGATGATGCCCCCAGTTGACACATTAGTTATTAAGAATTTTCACGAAAATATGATGCATATTCAGCAAGATGGCTTCCCCTGAGCACCGCAACGGGGCGATATCAACCCACACCAGAAAAGCAATACCAAACAAAAATTTTGCTAGCCACGATTACGTATTACATTACATACTCAGCGCCATACACAGGCAACGCCCCCCCCCCTGGAAGCTTTTCCTCTGCCGGTCTCTTAAAGCATCACCTATCCATCCTTATTTACAGGTACAACTCAGAAAGACCCTGTATCTCACACGCTATCGCGAGTCACACAGGCCCGGAAGCCGCATGGCTAATCAATTACAACGCTTTATACCGCCTGCGTGAGGAGGCGGGGCACCTCGAGTACACCGCTCGCCACGTTAATGGCAGGATAGTATTTAACCAGAACATAATGTGCTGGCCTGTGGGCCTTTACGGCAATCTGAATGCCGTTCAAATAGTATTTCATCAAATAAATATTGCCCTGGCCGACGCATTTGTCCTGATGGCGCCGTCACAGGCCAACATCAACGGGTTTTGTCGATAATCGGCCACAAGGGCTGGAGCAACACCTGCCAGCTGCAGCGTGAATTTCATAAGTCTATCCCAAAAGTATGCCTGTCTGGCACGAGCGCAATGCTGTCGCCTCAGAGTAAAGAGCCACACCGCTGAGATTTCACAATACTGTCAGCTTACGGTGCGCTTTGCTGACAGAAATGACAGTAAATTGTCAGCCAACTGACTGGGATAAAGCCCTATTATCGTCTGGCATCATCGGCGACAAAAACGCGTAATGAGGAAAACACGATGAGACTGCTGTTAGTGGAAGATGAAGAAAAAACGTCAACCTATCTTAGCCGGGCACTGGGAGAGTCGGGGTTTAAGGTGGATGTTTCACCAGACGGCATCGAAGGCCTGCACTACGCGCTGGAAATTGACTATGACGCTGTCATTCTCGACGTGATGCTGCCAGGTATGGACGGTTATCAAGTACTGGAAGGCCTGCGAGCCAGTAAGCAAACCCCGGTGTTAATGTTGTCGGCCCGAGGCTCGGTCGATGAGCGTGTCAAAGGGCTGCGTCTTGGCGCTGATGATTATCTCCCCAAACCGTTTTCACTCATTGAGCTTGTGGCGCGTATTCAAGCCCTGGTACGTCGGCGCACCAGCGATGGCGTCGATATCACGCAGCTACACATTCACGACCTGCACCTCGACCTGTTGGCTCGGCGCGTATTTCGTGCGGGGATCCGGCTGGAGCTGACGGCCAAGGAGTTCGCCTTGCTAAGTCTGCTTGCACGTCACCAGGGAGAGATCCTGTCAAAAATGATGATAGCCGAGCAGGTGTGGGATATGAATTTTGACAGCGATGCCAACGTGGTAGAGGTGGCCATTAAACGCCTGCGTGCCAAAGTCGATGCCCCATTTAGCGCAAAACTGCTGCACACCGTGCGTGGTATGGGTTACGTGCTTGAAGCGAGAACCGATTCATGAATGAGAATAACCGGACTGAACGCGCTATCTCAAAACACCTGGCGCTGATGTTTGCGCTATCCGCACTGTTGATTGTCTCAGTCATCGGCGTGCTGATGCGTACCTCGCTGTATGACTCGCTACAAAAGCAGATGCACAATGAGTTGCTGTTTCGCGAATCATTGATGAGCCCGTGGATAACAGCACGTACCTCCTCGCAAGGCTGGTCGTCGCTTGCCAGCAAATTTACCGGACTGGCTAATTCTGAAGGCGAGCGTGTGCGCTACTGGATAGTCAGCGACAGCCCTGTTTTTAATGTCGGCGGCGCGCCGCCCGTTGGCGTGCAGTGGTCTATGTTACAGGAAGGCTTTAATAAAATGCCCGGTGCGACCAAGGGTGCCTGCCCGCTTTATATTTTAGTGAAAACCATTGCCGCTAACGGCGCCCGGCCCGCGCTGCGCTACATTGTTGCCATTGATTCCACGCCCTATATGAGCACGCTGGAAACGTTCACCCACCGGCTGCTGCTCGTGGCGGCGTTTGGTGTGCTTCTCGCAGCCCTGCTGGGCTACCTGGTCTCGCGCATTGGCCTACGCCCGGTTGGCGCACTGGGAAAACAGGCTCAGCAGCTGGCACCGGGACGCCCTGGCCAGCGCCTGGAGACCGACGCGCTGCCTGAAGAGCTCCAGCAACTGGCACGCTCCTTTAATGGTGTGCTGGAACGCCAGGAAATCGCCTGGCAGCAGCTTGAAAGTTTTAACGCCGATGTGGCACATGAACTACGCACCCCGTTGACCAACCTGATTGGTCAAACACAGCTGGGGCTTGCCCGCAGGCGTTCACATGAGGAACTTGAAGAGCTGTTAGGCTCAAATCTTGAGGAGCTTGAGCGTATGGCTTCTATCGTTAATGACATGCTGTTCCTCTCTCATGCCCACGCGGGCGAACATGCCTCGCAGCTTACGCAAGTGTCGCTGCGTAAAGAAACGCTGAAAACGGCAGAATACGTCGAACCATCGTTTGCCGAAAAGCAGTTAACGCTCGAGGTAACCGGTGATGTGGTGGCCTATATTGACCGGCGCCTGTTTCACCGCTCGCTCGCCAACCTGCTGGAAAACAGCGCCCGGCATTCACCGGCGCAAAGTACCGTGACCGTTCAACTGAGCGAGCATAATCGCCAGGCCCGCGTGGCAGTCTCCAATTATGGTGAGCCCATCGCTCCAGGCCATTTACACCGCCTGTTTGAGCGCTTTTATCGTGTGGATTCTTCCCGCGCCCGAAGCGATACTCATCATGGACTGGGCTTATCTATTGTGCGGGCTGTCGCGATTATGCACCAGGGTGATGTTTTTGCGTACAGCGAAGAGGGTATCAACACCTTTGGACTGACATTTGCGC
>JALAGK010000487.1 GCA_022712475.1 Enterobacteriaceae bacterium | reverse complement strand
GATAAGCAGCGTACAGATAAACGGTGCAAAACCACCGAAAATCGTCACTGAAATGTTATAGCCAATCGCCATGCCGGTCGCACGCGTATTAACCGGGAAGATATCCGCCATTAGCGACGGCACGGTAGCAAAGTAAATCGACTTCAAAAACGCAAGCCAGGCGACCAGCGCCATCAGCGACAGCGGCGTGACATTAAGGCTCATCAGCCAGAACGCTGGCAAAATGGTTAAGGCCAGCATACCAAGCGCGCCCCACATCAGCGGTAAGCGTCCCACACGTTCTGCGCACAGTCCCACAATCGGCGTCACCACGGTCAGAATGACCCCGGCAATCAGCGTAGCGCTGAACGCTGCAGACGCAGGCAGGTTAAGCGTGCGTGTAGCCCAGGTCGGCACGTAATTGAGCATATAGTTCACGGCCGTGGAAATCACCATCAGGCCAATAGCAATCAACAGCAGGCGCTTTTGCTGGGTAAACAGCGTGCGTACGGGGTTGCGGCTTTTCTCTGCTTGCTTAAAAGCCTTCGGTTCATGCACGTGGCGGCGAATGTACAGCCCGACCGGGCCAATCAGCAGGCCAAAGGCAAACGGAATACGCCAACCCCATTCATTTAGCTGGTCGTGAGTCAGCCATTGCGACAGCCCCAGACCAAATGCTGAGGCCATCAGCGTACTGGCGCCTTGGGTGGCAAACTGCCAGCTGGCAATAAAAGCGCGACGTTCCGGGAAATGCTCAACCAGAAACGCCGTTGAGCTACCAAATTCGCCACCGGCAGAGAACCCCTGAATCAGACGTGCCAGCAAGATCAACAGCGGGGCGGCAAGGCCGATGCTCTGGTAGCTCGGCATAAAGGTAATCATTGCGCCACCGAGTAACATCAGGTTGATGGATACCAGCAGTGAGGCCTTACGCCCACGGCGATCGGCCAGTGCACCCAGTACCACAGCACCAAGCGGGCGCACCAGGAACGCCACGCCAAAACTGCCGAGCGTCAGCAGCAGTGAAACCGTAGGATCGTTGGACGGGAAAACGCATGCGCGATGTAGCTTGCAAAAAAGCCGTAGACCGCAATATCAAACCACTCAAGCGCGTTGCCAATACAGGTGGCAAACAGCGTTTTATACAAACTTGGGCGCGCTTCCTCGGCCAACTCGGTTTGGTCTGTAACCGTGCTCATTGTTCACCTCCATGTGCGCGATGGCGCGCAATTAACGCCTGGCCTCGTTGACCTAAATCCCAGAACAGGCGAGTCATAATAGCCAGTCCTTCACGCGCAAGAGCAACGGGCAAGTGCTCATCCGCGGCGTGCTGTCCACAGGCCGGGTAAGAGTGGGGGATCCACAGCGTGGGCAGCCCCAGCGTGTCGGCAAAAACGTCATTAGGCAACGAGCCGCCCAGATTTGGCAGCAGTGCAGGGGCGTGTGGGCTCATTTCACGCATGATATCCATCACCCAGTCCACCAGCGGATCGCTGGGATCAAAACGGGTGGCAGGTGTGCCCCGGACATTGTCTATCTCTACGGTTTCAAAGCCATGGCTGTCAAGATGGGCTCGCACATGCTCTGCCAGACGAGTCCAGTCGGTGCCTACCACAAAACGCAACTGGCATACGGCACTGGCATGCCCTGGAATGGCATTCATCGGTTGCGCCGGGTTACCGGTAAGAAAGGCCAGCACTTCCAGCGTGTTAGCGGCGAACAGCCGTTGTGCCGCGCTCATATCACGCTCGCCCCAGTTCTCACTCAGCGCCGGATCGTCAGGATTGCCGCCGGGTACGATGTCACTGAGGATGTGACGTAACGCAGGCGTCAGCGGTGGTGCGAGCAGGGCGCTCACCTGCAGTTCACCACGAGCGTTAACCAGGCTTGCGATAGCATTGGCCAGTACGGTGCCGGGGTTACTTAAAAGGCCCCCCCAGTTGCCTGAGTGATAATCGCTGTCACGCGCGTGCACGCTGAGGCGAAAATTAATACACCCACGCGAACCCAGAAACAACGTGGGGCGACGTTCGTTAAGACGTGGGCCATCAGAGGCAATGAACACATCCGCGCTGAGTTCCTCTTTATGCTGCTCGCAAATCTCCGCCAGTCCAGGCGAGCTTATCTCTTCGCCCAGCTCAAACAGCAGCTTGCAGTTAAACCCAAGCTTACCGCCGCGCGAGCGCCAGACCTGCTCAAGAGCGGCAAGGTTAATGCTATGCTGGCCTTTGTTATCTGCGCTGCCGCGTCCATACCAGCGTCCGTCGCGCTCGGTCAGTGTCCAGGGGGACAAACCTTTGCTCCAGCTTTCATCGCTGCCAAACACGACATCGCCATGGCCATAACTCAGCATGGTCGGTAGCGCCGGGTCCTCAATACGGGTTGCCAGCAGGAAAGGGCGGTTCGCGCGCACCGGGTTTTCCAGCATTTTCACCACAAATCCCATTGCTATCAGGTCGGGTGTGAGCGCCTGCGTGTAATAGCGCTCAAGTTCTTCATTACGGTCATCACGCTGGCTTTCGCTGTGAATGGCAACGCGTTGTGTAAGCACGTCGCGAAACGCACCGCTATCAAACCAGGCCAGCGCCCGGCTTACGGTTTCTTCTGATGTCATTATCGTTTTACCCTGTCTGTTCCCGGTTGGCCGGGATTGTTGTGCTTTATTTGTTCTAAACCAGGGGCAGCGTTGCCACAATGATTAAAATTGCAACCTTGCATTGCCTTTTATATAAAGCTGTATGCACGAAAAAAGGGCAATGCCATGATT
>JALAGK010000486.1 GCA_022712475.1 Enterobacteriaceae bacterium | reverse complement strand
GGTCCCACCTGACCCCATGCCGAACTCAGAAGTGAAACGCCGTAGCGCCGATGGTAGTGTGGGGTCTCCCCATGCGAGAGTAGGGAACTGCCAGGCATCATATTAAGCAGTGAACCGGGGCAACAAACCGGTGGTTGTAGAAAAATTCGGTGGAGCGGTAGTTCAGTTGGTTAGAATACCTGCCTGTCACGCAGGGGGTCGCGGGTTCGAGTCCCGTCCGTTCCGCCACTTATTTGATAGGCCCTGAGCATTTGCTCAGGGCTTTTTCTTTGGCTGCAATCCAGCACTTTTGCTTTCACAGCAAAAATCCTTTGCCATTATCACTGTGTTTCATCCTCTCCCGTTTCGCAATAATGCTTACTAAGACAAAACATAAACGAGGTAAGTCATGGGAGTTCCTGCATTTGGTTTAGGTACATACCGCCTGAAGGATGAGGCGGTCATTACATCAGTGAAAACCGCTATCGAGCTTGGCTATCGTGTTATTGATACCGCGCAGATTTATGAAAATGAAGCCGCTGTGGGACAGGCCATTAAAGAAAGTGGTATCGCTCGTAGTGAGCTTTATATCACGACTAAAATCTGGACTGACAACCTGAGTGCTGAGAAGCTAATCCCCAGCCTTAAAGTAAGCCTCAAGAAGCTACAGATGGACTATGTCGATTTAACACTGGTTCACTGGCCGTCACCGGGACAGGCTGTTAGCGTGGCTGAAACTATGCAAGCATTGCTTGAGGCAAAAAAACTGGGCCTGACGCGCGAAATTGGTGTGTCCAACTTTACGATTGACCTGATGCAGCAGGCGATTGATGCCGTAGGTGTCAGCGAGATTGCCACTAACCAGATTGAACTGTCGCCGCATTTGCAAAACCGCCGCGTAGTCGAATGGGCACATGCTCACGACATTCATATTACGTCATATATGACGCTGGCCTATGGTAAGGCTCTGGCTGATGAAACCATTGTGCAGATCGCACATAAGCATAACGCCACACCGGCTCAGGTTATTCTCGCGTGGGCGATGGCGATGGGTTATTCCGTTATCCCGTCTTCAACGAAGCGTGAAAACCTGCAAAGTAACCTGAAGGCATGCAGTTTGAAGCTCGATGAGGCCGATAGGACCGCCATTTACGCACTGGATCGCAACGATCGTCTGGTGAGCCCGGATGGCCTGGCACCAGAGTGGGATAAGTAATCTCCGGCGTATCACAGCCCTTTCAGGGGCTGTGATACGTGTTCACTCAGAAAATCGATAAAGGCTCTGATGCGCGTACTCACGGCGCGGTCGCTGTAGTAAACGGCGCTGAATGGCATTTCAACAGGTAGCACGTTGTCTTTAAGGAGCTCGACTAACTCTCCAGTGGCGATTTCCTTATCAATCATAAAATCCGACAGGCAAGCTATGCCATTACCCTGCAGGCAGAGCTGTTTTATCGTCTCGCCGCTGTTGGAGGATATATCCGGCTCAATTTCTATCAGTTGTCCGTCATCCTGCGCCAGCGGCCAGCGGTTGAGCACAACCGGCTCGCTGAACCCAAGACAGACATGATGGCGAAGCTCAGCAGCACTTGCTGGGGGGCCGGCATTTTTCAAATATTCCGGCGAAGCGATGATGCGACGATAGCTTTTAAACAGCGGTCTTGCGTGCAAGCTCGAATCACTGAGCGTCCCCACACGGATAGCGACATCCACTTTTCGCTCAATAAGATTTATGAAAGTTTCGGAAGATACCAGCGAGATCTGGACTTCAGGGAAGCGTTCGCGAAACGGCCTAATAAGTGGCGTAAGCAGATGTATGACAACCGGCGTGGCAGCATCAATACGCAGCAGGCCTTTAGGCATCCTGCGGATTTCCAGAAGCTCGTTTTCTGCTGCTGCCATGTCCTGTAGAATCTGTTGTGCTCGGCGAAAAAAGCGGCTCCCTTCTTCTGTCAGACTTAACTGGCGTGTTGTGCGATTGAGCAGGCTGACTTCAAGCTTATTTTCGAGCTTCTTTACCGTGCGGCTAATGGCTGAATTAGCCTGGCCGAGCTGTTCTGCCGCACGGCTAAAACTGCCGCTTTCCACGACGGCAACAAAAATCGCCATTTCTTCTGATGTTGTTTTCATTTTTGCTCACTGCGCAATATTGCTGTGGAATTTGTGCGGTAATGCATTAGAACATGGGCTTTGACGGCTGTCATCTGGCTTTAAGATTGTACAGAGCATGCCGCTGGCAGCCATTGAAAGTCGCGAGCAAAACCCCTATAACAGAGGGAGCACTCCGTTGTATGAGTGACAACGCTACAGAGGTCATTAGCGAAACGTGCGAAAAAAAACCTATGCCATGCGCTATGTTGCAGGACAGCCAGCGGAGCGGATTTTGCCCCCAGGGACTTTTGCGAGTATAGGCAAGGCACTCCCTCCCGGTGAGCCGCTGTACGGTGAAAGTACGTTACGCGTGCTGGTCTGGAACATTTTCAAGCAGCAGCGCGCCGACTGGCTTTCCGTTCTGAAAAACTTTGGCAAAGACGCGCATCTGGTGTTGCTGCAGGAAGCGCAGACCACGCCTGAGTTAGTCAATTTTGCGACCTCCAACTATCTGGCTGCTGACCAGGTTCCTGCTTTTGTACTGCCTCAACATCCTTCGGGTGTTATGACGCTTTCAGCAGCACATCCTGTGTATTGTTGTCCGCTGCGCGAGCGTGAGCCGATTTTGCGGCTGTCGAAATCTGCGCTGGTAACGGTTTACCCATTGCCAGACGGGCAGCTACTGATGGTTATTAATATTCACGCGGTGAATTTCAGCCTGGGAGTAGATGTTTACAGTAAGCAGTTGGGTCCTATTGGCGACCAGATTTCCCATCATGCCGGGCCTGTCATTATGGGCGGGGATTTTAATGCCTGGAGTCGCCCGCGTATGGCGGCGCTTTACCGTTTTGCCCGCGAAATGTCGCTACGTGAAGTTCGTTTTACTGACGATCAACGGCGTCGAGCGTTTGGCCGACCGTTGGATTTTGTTTTTTACCGTGGGATGAATGTGCATGAAGCATCGGTGTTGGTCACGCGTGCATCAGATCATAATCCGCTGCTGGTTGAATTCACACCCGGCAAAAGCTCCAGTCGCTGGATAAAGCAGGCATTAAAAAAGGCACCCTAAGGTGCCTTTTATGTTTTCAGCATTCCACTCATTAGCTATTGGAATTACCGACGTTTTTCACGATAACCGTCAGCTGATCGCCTGGTTTCAGATTGCCGGTATCGCTGTTCCAGCGCTCCAGATCTTTAATCTTCACACCATGACGTTTCGCGATACTGGAGAGCGAATCCCCTTTGCGTACGCGATAGGTAATACTGCTGTCGCTACTGCGGTTACTGGCCAGCTGAGTATTGCTGTTGCTGGTACCGCTCATTTTCAATTTCTGGCCCGGTTTAATGTTCGCACCGCGCAAATTGTTCCAGCGCTGAATATCTTTTGTGCTTACCTTGTTGCGTGCTGCGATGGTGGACAGTGTATCGCCAGAGCGTACCGTATAGTTGGTCACGCTAGCTGTACGGCTGACAACAGGCTGAACCTGCATGGCATCGCTTTCCGCTAAAATACCAGAATCCACGGCGTCGAAGTCGCCAGATGCCAGTGAGGTGCGCAGTCGATCAACGTGCTTTTTCGGCACCATCACATACTGTGGACCACTTTTACCCAGTACAGCACCTTTATAACCCGCGTTATACGTCTTTAGCTTGTTGACAGGCATACCCGCCATGTCAGCCAGTTGCGTCATAGCGACCGGGTTATTGACTTCCACACGCGCTAACGCACGGCTTTCATCTGCGGTTGGCATACGTACGCCATAGCGCTGGTGATTTTTGAAGATATCGCTCAGCGCCAGCATTTTCGGGATATAAAGCTGCGTTTCCGTCGGCAGAGACAACGACCAGAAGTCAGTGGGCTTACCCTGTGCTTTGTTCGCTTTTACAGCCTTCATCACGCGGCCTTCACCGCTGTTATAAGCGGCAACAGTCAATAACCAGTCGCCGTCAAACATGCGGTTAAGACGCTGCATAATATTCAGTGCTGCGGTGGTTGACGCGACTACGTCGCGGCGTGCATCGTAAGTGCTGGTTTGCTGTAAACCATAGTTACGTCCCGTGCTTGGTATAATCTGCCAGATGCCAGCGGCACTACGGGCAGACGTCGCATGGGGGTCAAAAGCGCTCTCCACTATGGGTAGAAGTACCAATTCCATTGGCATGTTCCGTTTCTTCACCTGACCGGCAATCCAGTACATATAGGGCTCAGCCCTTACGGTCACATCGTGGAGATAGCTCTTGTTTTTTAGATACTTTTGTTTTTGTTCGCGAATCCGGGTGTTTTCCGGAATGCCCATCTTCAGCTCGTCGCTAATGAAGTTCCACAGATCCTGATCCTGCTCGAGAGCCAGACTATTGTCCAGCCAACGAGCCGAGGTCGCTCGACCTGTATACTTACCTGCTTCACCTTGACCTGCTGCAGAAAGGCTCTGTGCATGCTGCTGAACGCTGCTGTCATCTTTCGATGCCTGGCAACCCACCAGCAAGACAGAGGCGAGAATCATCGCTTTTGCCTTCATGTGTGTGTCAATAGTTGCTTAAAAGACGAGCAATCATACAGTCGAACCCGTAAAGACACAAGTCGGAAAACTCAGAAGTTATCCTTATTTGTCCTCAGCCATGCAAAACGGGCCTCAGAGTGTTGCAATTTTGTTTCATTTGGAATTTTCTCAATTAAATCAGAATTATCTGTGAGGAGAAAAATATTTATTTTGCGCTCAATAGCAAGGGTTGAAGGCAATGTTGAGCGGTTTTTTGCCCGTAACTCTTTAACTTTAAGGAAATACTCATTTAAGTCCGGGTTTGAAGGAAGGATACTTAAAGCAAAGGTTAAATTGCTTAATGTGTACTCATGCGCACAACAAATTAACGTCTCTGACTGGAGCAGGTTAAGTAGCTGAAAAGACAGGTACATCTGCTGGGCTGTTCCTTCAAAAAGTCGTCCACAACCACCTGAAAACATCGTGTCACCGCAAAAAAGCCATGGCGAGGTAAACCAGCTTATATGTCCGAGAGTGTGACCCGGCGTGGCGAAAATCTTAAATTCGAGACCGAGCAGATTCACTTTATCACCACCTGTAACGATGTGCGTTGCGCCTTTGTTGTGGGTCTCTTGCGGGCCATATACGGCCAGTTCCGGGAATGCCTTCACCAATTCGTTTACGCCGCCAACGTGATCGTGATGATGGTGTGTCAGTAAAATGGCCACAGGTTGCCAGCGCTCTTCTGCTATTTTTTTTAGCACAGGTGCGGCATCACCCGGATCGACAATCAGGCATTTTCCCGTCTCATCACTCAACACCCAGATGTAGTTGTCCGTAAATGCGGGAATACTGGTAAGATTCATAGAGCACCTCTCATTGATTGACAGAAGGTTGTGATGAAACCGGCAAGGATACCTGAAACACATACTGCGCCGCGGCACTGGGCAGAACTGCCCTGGGGCGAATACTATCGCGATGCGCTGGAGCGTCAGTTGCGTCCGTGGCTGGGCAAAATGTTTGGGTTTCATTTGCTGAAAGTCGGTAACCTGAGCGGAGAAATCGATACAGACGCCTGCGCCATTTCACACCAGGTCAACGTTGCGTTACAAGGAGAAAGGCTCCAGGTGGTGGCAGACCCATTGTATCTGCCGTTCGCACCCGACTCCATTGATGCCTGTTTGCTGGCCCATACGCTCCCCTGGTGTACGGACCCGCACCGCCTGCTGCGTGAAGTTGACCGCGTATTAATCGATGACGGTTGGTTGATTATGAGCAGCTTTAATCCGGTGAGTGTACTTGGTCTGGGAAAACTCACCCCTTTTCAGCGCCGCCGCATGCCCTACAACAGCCGCATGTTCACGTTGATGCGCCAGCTGGACTGGCTGTCGTTACTTAATTTTGAGGTGCTCCATCACAGCCGCTTTCAGGTTCTGCCCTGGCATAAGCAGGGCGGGAAACTGCTGAGTACGCACCTTCCGGCACTGGGCTGTATGCAGCTTATCGTGGCGCGTAAGCGTACCGTGCCGCTTACGCTAAATCCGCAAAAGCGAATGACCGAGAAAACTCAGCTTAGGCCAGCTGTTGGGGCAACTCGCCAGTGCCGGATGCCTGTCAACCTGCCTGATATCCCTCGTCGTCAAGGGAAGGATTAGCGGCGGCACTGCGTGCCAGTTCATCACAGCGTTCATTTTCGATATGCCCGGAAT
>JALAGK010000485.1 GCA_022712475.1 Enterobacteriaceae bacterium | reverse complement strand
GGGAGAAGGACGGCTGTGTCTCAACATGCCTGAAACTCCCCTGCTGTCAGATATTGACCCGGATATCTTTGCCATTGTTTACCGAAATCTGGTTGAGAACGCGCTGCGTTACGGCTCGAGCGCAACGAGCATTGAAATCGAGCTCACCATGAGTGGGATGCTGCGCGTAAGTAATGATGGACCGACACTACCTGCCAGTACGTTGGCGCGCCTGACTGACCGTTTTGAGCGCGCGACGGTCTCTTGCGATGGGTGTGGGTTGGGGTTAGCAATCGTTAATACCATCGTTCAACGTATCGACAGTACGCTGGTGCTTAAATCTCCACGAACAGGATGTGACTCAGGCTTTGAAGCCATTGTTAAGCTACCTGTTTCTTAGGCTGCTAAGCCAATATAACCGCCACCTTTGTTTGTCGCCGGGTTTGCTCTTTCCGCTTCTCAACACGTGCGCCCTTTTGCCCAATAAGCCATAAAGCTCAGCGCAGCGGGATCCACGCCGCGTTCAGTCGTCAAATACCGGCGCAACAGCTTAACAGTCGTGGACTCCGTAGCCACCCAACCATAAAACGCATTATTATCGCTAACCGCTTTATGCCACACGCGTTCATCTTCTTTCTGCCCCTGGATGATTTCATGATGATAATCCAGCGGAAATATGGCGTATTGTTTAACGGCTTTAATCAGAGATTCGCCATGTGCCAGTCCGAAAGGCGCACGCGGGAGCCAGAAAATGTCGGCAAACCTGAAATGACGGAAATCGAGACAGTCGCTCTGTTGAGGGACTTCCAGGAATACCTGTACCCTGAGCGGTGTTGCCTGTTGAGCCAGCTGCTCAAGAATACTTTTTGCTGCCGGTAGCGCGGTTTCATCCGCAACGATTAGCGCATGCTGTAAACCTGCTGGCGCAGCCCATTCATAACCCCCACTATCAAAGGGATAAGCGGCATCAGGGGCCACAATCTGAAGCGCATCACCAGGCTGTGCGTGAATTGCCCAGGCTGAAGCTGGCCCTTTGATTCCATGATTGACAAATTCCACCGTCAGTTCACACCGTATTGGATTGCAGTCACGCAATGTATAGGTACGCACAATCGGGCGGCTGGGTTTGGGTAGGTCCTGTAAAAGCCGCTGCCAGTGCCCTTCTGCTGGTAGCGCGGGTGGCGAGCCATCTTCAGCGGGGAACAGTATTTTTATCCGTTGATCCGGTCCGTCGCGTTTCATCTGTGCCACTTCCGGCCCGCTAAACACCAGGCTCAGGAGTGACGGCGATACCTCTTTTTTGCGCAATAAGTGGACATTGAACAAACGGTAAGGCTTAACTTCAGACATAATGCTCCGGTGCTTAACCTGTGCTGCGGCGGCTAAATGCGATAACGACAGACGCAGCGGTAAATAACACGGTGGCTGCCAGTGCCACCATTATTAAGCCTGCTTCAATGCCGGTTTTTGCAACCCAGGGCACCAGCAAGGCGCACAACCCGTAGCCCAGGGTGTGGCTGGTCGCCACCCAACCAGCGCTCGAGCCATCGGTAAGTTTGTCGTTTAATAAGAGCTGATAAGCAGGCGTTGCCAGAGCAGCACCAAATGACAGCACCACACAGCCGAGATAAAAAAGCCACAGCTTGACGGATATCATCATCGCCAGCCCGGACATCATCAACAAGCCAGCGCTGAGAAGCAGCGTCAGAGGGGAAAAAAGCTGTGGGCGGAGTACCGCAAACTGGGCTATCAGTGAAGCAATGGCCGCCAGGCTCAACAGCCAGGCAACCTGATGGCTGATAGCGGCGCTATCCGTTGAAAACTGTCTTGCCAGTGCGGGAGAAAGCCCGAGTTGCATCAGGCTTACGCCAGCCGAGAGCAACAGCGCGCATAACAGATAAGGCAGGCAGTCGAGACTCAGGCGGGCATTTTTGCGCGCTATCGAGGGTTGTGCGGGAATGCCAGGTAAGCGCAGCAGGATAATGAACGCCAGTAGTGGTGACATCATAAGCAGCCCCATCGGGGCCAGAGGGTGAAGCATTAGCATCCCGGCCGCACACAATGGTCCAAGTAGCCGCCCGCAGCTCAGGCCGGAGCTAATAGTAGCCAGCGCAGCCATACGCTGGCCTTCCCCTGCTCTTTGCAGTGCCCATGTCTGGCAAGCGGGCACCATCGCTGACACAGTCAGCCCGTAGATGATGCGCGCGATGATGAGTATTCCCAACCCCACAGCCCCCTTTATTGCCTCTGTTATCAGCAACGCACTTCCCAGTCCCAGCAGTGCAAAACTACTGGCATAACCCAGTAGGGCCCACAACACCACGGGTTTACTTCCTCTTTTCGTTATCTGTTTTCCCCACCAGGGAGAAGATGGCAGGAACAACATGGAGCCGAGCGTCAGCAGTGCCGCCCAAATCGACAGGCTGAGATGGGTCTGGGCAACCAGCACCGGGATGGATACCAGCAGGCCGTTTTGACCTACGCCGAGCAGCCCTGCACTGAGCGCCAGCGGCCAGCAAGTTAATGATTTTTTTGGCATTATTGCAATGTTATGAGAAACCACAATGTTTCAATCCCGTAAATAAAGTGCATGTGTTGTAAAATAATTTTTACCAATCCTAGCAATAGTTGTTGATAATGAGAAACGTTATCGGCAGAATTCGCGTTATCAAATCGAGAGGAAACAATTGATGATGACG
>JALAGK010000052.1 GCA_022712475.1 Enterobacteriaceae bacterium | reverse complement strand
GTTTGGCGAGACGCTCGGGACATATTTAGGACTCAAGTATCATTTTTAGGACAGGGAATATGGATATTACTCAATCAACGTCAGTCGCATTTTTGTTCGCCGGACAGGGCAATCCCACCATCGGGATGGGCGCTGATCTGTGGGATATTAACGACGAAACCAAAAAAATCTGGGATTGCGCCAGTGATATTTCCGGCGCCGATATTCGCCGTATCTGCCTCAAAGGGCCAATGAACAAGCTGGTGCAGACCACCAATCAGCAGGTGGCGGTCACAGCAATTAATGCCACGCTGTTCACCTTGTGCAAAGACAAGCTGGAAGGACTGCACGTAGCAGGCTCCTGTGGACACAGTGTCGGTGAATATGCCGCGCTATACGCGGCCGGTGCCGTGACGCTGGATGACCTGTTTCGCATGATTCACTTTCGTTCACGGTTAATGGACGAGTTGAGCAAAGTTAACAAGGGGGCGATGCAAGCGGTCAAAGGCATTGATTACGCCAGCATGGCTGCGCTCATTGCCGAGAGCGGGCTTGAAGTGGATATCAGCTGCGATAACAGCCGTCGCCAGCAGGTGATTGGCGGTACAGTGGCGGCGCTACGCGAGATGAGCGATGTGCTGGTGGGCAAGGGTTTTGAGACCACCAAACTTGGCGTCAGCGGGGCCTGGCATACGCGTCTGATGGCTGACGGCGTACAGCAGATGCGTGACTTCCTGGCTAACATCGCCATTAAGCCGACACAGCACGACGTGCTGATGAACGTGACGGGTGCGCCAGCCTCTGGCCCGCAAGAGATAAAAGAGAATCTGTCGCTGCATTTGACCCATACCGTGAAGTGGACGGACTCGATGGAGCGCTTTTTAAGCCAGACATCGCCGTTAGCCTTTGTTGAGGTAAGCAATAAAGCTTATCTGGGACACATGCTTAACGACTTCGACGGTTTTTCGCCGGAAATGGCCCTGCATTGCAGGAAAATGTAAGACGTTCGCGGTGACTTATGATCCCTGATTATTTCAAATTTATTCGTTTCCAGGACAAAAGAATCCTGCCGTTCTTTTATTTTATCCTGTGGGTTGTACTGGGTTTTTACTGGAAGAATAACGATTATCGCCTCACGCCTGCGGATGCCTGGCCGGTTGCGGTCATTCTCGCTATCACGCTGTTTAACCTGATTTATGAGCTTAAGTCGTACTGGGCTTATAGTTGTGTTATCGGGCGAGTGGATGTAGAGAGCTTCGAGGGGAAAACCTGTTCGCCTTTGCTGGCGTTTTTCACCCGCCCAACAGTGGTGAGCCTGATTGCTGTGGGGGTATTCTGGCTGCTGGTGCAGGCATGTCTGTGGCTACCGTCTGCGGTTTACAGCATTATTGCGCTTTTCCTGGTCTCGCCGCTGCTGGTTTTTCTGGTGTTTCGTGCACTCAGGCCGGTCTACGTAACACAGGTTTTGACGCAGGTTTCCAGCGGTGTGAAATATAAAAGCTTGTCGCAGTATGTGGCCTGTTTTGTGGTCCTCACGGTCATGGTGAACGTGCTGTCCATCAATCCGTTAAAGGCGAATGCGGACTTTACATTACGTGACGGTTTTTTCTCGGCAAAGTTGATGGTGGCTATGCTGATTTTGTGCGCGGTGGTACTGGCGATTAACCTGATTTTTGCACGGCTGTCAAAGCGCTATATTTTTCTGGGTCGGATGTTTTTAAAAGAAATCGACTTTTCGCCCCAGACGACGTTTTTCACTGGGCTGCAAAGTCACGTGTTTATCGTCAGGATGCTTATTCTGCTGGTGGTGCAATGCGTATGGATTATGCTGGTGAGTGTTTTACTCTCGCTGGTGAATGCCCCCGCGATATTTGAAGTTTATTATGTCCTCTGCGCGCTGCCATGCATAGGTTACTATTTCCTGCACCTGTACTGGCACTGGCATAATGAATTTTTGACCGGCTGCGATATGTACTTTCGTTACGAAGAAATTAAAAAGCGTAATAACTGAAGCTGAAAAAATTTCCGTTTTTGCCCCGTATGTCGGGGCTTTTTTTATCTGATGTTTTATCGATAATCGTTGCCGTGAAAGCACATCATTATTTTACTGGAATGTATCATTTTACATGAGTCAATGCCCGGGGAAATGGCGGTTTTTGACAGGCTCATAAGACGTTTATTTCCGCTCAGGGACATCAGCGTGGCCACTGCGCCGCGCGTAACTCGTGTGCAAGCGTTGCTACCAGTTTTGCGGCCGGCATCGCTCTGGCGCGTAGTACGCCGTTGCCCGCCCAGTGGGCGGCGTATTCCTGACAGCCCTGTTTGCTGGCGACACGGTGTAGCGCTTTGGTAAGGTCGTACGCAACCGGATAATCGGCAATTGATGCCGGGTCCGGCGTGAAATGCAGGCGGTTGACAATACCGCGCGCGGGACGCCCTGAAATGCTGCTGGTTAAGGCGGTATCGCGGGCGCGTTCGCTGGTCAATAGTGCGCGATAGCCGTCATCAGCGGCAGATTCCGGGCACAGGATGAACGCCGTTCCCAGTTGTACAGCTACGGCGCCGGCATCGAGCGCACGCGCCATATCTTCACCGTCCATCATGCCGCCTGCGGCAATCACTGGGACATCTGTTGCCCGACGGATGGCTTTAACCAGTTCGCGGGTGCTCAGTTGCTCGTCCTCTGCCTGCGGGTCGAACATGCCACGGTGTCCTCCGGCCTCAATACCCTGCGCGACAATGGCGTCAATGCCGATGCTGGCAATGAGTTCGGCTTCGCTGACGCGGGTGGCGCATGCAAGCGTGATGATGCCCGCTTCGCGTAGCGCAAGCAGCGCCTGTGCATCGGGAAGGCCGAAATGAAAGCTCACGATTGCAGGGCGTTCGGCCAGCAGTATGTCGAGCATGTCGGCGTTATTAATAAAGGTGTCATAAATCTCGTTCAGGCTTTGCGGGGGCTCGGCTGCAAAGCGGGTGAATTCCGGGCGCAGGCGCGCAATCCAGGCGGCTTCGCGGGCGACGCTGCGCTGTGCGGGAGAATGGCAGAACAGATTCACGTTAAAGGGCTTGTCGGTGAGTTCGCGGGTGCGGCGTATCATTGCCTGTGCCTGCTCGGGTGAAGCTGCACCAATGCCAATGGAGCCCAGCGCCCCGGCGTTACTGACGGCGGCGGCAAGCTCGGGAGTAGACACGCCGGCCATGGGGGCTTGAATCAAAGGAATGGAAGGGAGGAAAGATGCTGCCATAACGCGAACTCCTCAGTCTGAGAACTCCATGGTTATAGCAGCAAAACAAGTAGTTAAAAAGCAACAATCACGTTTTCCGTTACTGAATCAGGTTACGTACCAGGTCAGCGTTGAACTTCGAGGGGGCTTCCATTTGTGGCGCGTGTCCCATACCGGCATATTCCACCAGTGTGGCGTCAGGAATACGCTTCGCCGCCTCTTTGCCCAGCACCGCATAGTTGCCTAAGCGCTTTTTCACTTCCGGCGGGGCGATATCGCTGCCGATGGCCGTGGTGTCGCTGGTGCCGATAAACAGCGTGGTCGGCACCTTAAGATTGTTAAACTCGTAGTACACCGGTTGCGTGAAAATCATGTCGTAGATAAGTGCTGAGTTCCACGCCACTTTCTCATGCCCGGGGCCGGCGTTCAGCCCGGCCAGCATATCCACCCACTTGTCATACTCAGGCTTCCAGCGCCCGACGTAGTAGGTTTTTTGCTCGTAGGCTTTGATGCTCTGCGCATTCAGCTTAAGCTCGCGCTCGTACCATTGGTCCACCGTGCGATACGGCGCGCCTTTGGCCTTCCAGTCCTCAAGCCCAATGGGATTGACCAGCACCAGCTTCTCGGTTTGTTCTGGGTACATCAGCGCGTAGCGCGTGGCCAACATACCGCCAGTAGAGTGGCCAATAATGACGGCTTTTTCCACGCCGAGCTTTTGCAACAATGCGTTGGTGTTACTGGCAAGCTGCTGGAAGGTGTACTGGTAATTGGCAGGTTTGGTTGAGGTGCAAAAAACAATCTGATCGGGGGCGATAACCCGGTACCCGGCGTCACTGAGCGCCCGGATTGTGCTTTCCCAGGTGGCAGCGCAGAAGTTTTTGCCGTGCATCAGTACCGCCGTATGCCCGTTGGGCTTATCCGGGCGTACGTCCATATAACCCATGCTCAGTGCCTGCTGCTGGGAGTGAAACGCAAAGTGTTCAAGCGGGAAAGGATAGGTAAAACCCTGAAGCTGTTCGCCGTAGGTTGCCGCCTGACTTTGTGCACTCAGCAACAGACTCCCGGCCAACAGGGCGAAGCGAAGATGCGTTTTTGCCATATTAGCTCCTTTTTAAACAATAAAAACGCCCCTCGCAGGGCGCAGACATCAGACAATATCGTCTACTACGCCGCCGTCGACACGCAGTGCTGCACCGGAGGTGGCCGAAGCCTGCGGCGAGCAGACGTACACCACCATATTCGCGACTTCTTCAACGGTGGCAGCACGCTGAATGACCGATGCCGGGCGTTCGGCCATCACAAATTCTTTTGCCAGGGTTTCAAGCGATTTGCCGGTTTTTTGCATCTCGTCCTGAAACATGGCTTCAAAGCCGTCGGAGAGCGTTGGGCCGGGCAGTACGCTGTTAATGGTCACGCCGCTACCTGCGAAATATTTTGCCAGCCCGCGTGAGAGCGACAGCTGCGCGGTTTTAGTAACACCGTAGTGAATCATGTCAGCCGGAATATTGCGTGCGGACTCGGAGGAGATAAATACCACGCGGCCCCAGCCGCTGTGCACCATCGCCGGGATCAGGGCGCGCGAGAGGCGCACGCCGGACATGACATTGGTTTGCCAGAAGGTATCCCAGGTGGCATCGTCGGTTGCAAGGAAATCCTGCGGGCCGTAAATTCCGGCATTGTTGACCAGAATATCCACCTGTCCGGCCTCGCGAATCAGGATATCCACGCCTTGCGCGTCACGTAGATCAGCGACCGCCCCGCGCACCTGTACGCTGGGGGCGACATGTTGAATATCTCGAACAGCACGCTGGCCTCGCTGCGTCCGTTGACAATAACGTTAGCCCCGCTTTGCGCCAGCCCTTTCGCAATAGCCAGACCAATACCGCCGGTTGAGGCGCTAACCAGTGCCGTTTTGCCTGTCAGTTCTATTTGCACCTTACTGCTCCTGTGTGGTGAACGGTAATGTGTAAGCCTGGCAGACGAGGCGACACCAGAGGGGCGAATTGTGCGGTTGCGTAAACCGTACAACAGCCTCTGCAACAGGTTGCCTGCGAGGTTTTCTCACAGCTGCCGTGTGGTGCATGGGACAGATGCGGGCATCTGTACATGGTCAGGGTAGACGGCTTTTTGGGCGCCCGGGGCCCAGCAGAATGGCAAGTTTGCTGCCGCCCTCGGTGGTTTCCATCCAGATTTTACAAACGCTGGTGAGAGGTACGGATAGGAGCATCCCTACCGGCCCCAGCAGCCAGCCCCAGAACAGTAATGACAGGAATACCACCAGCGTCGACATACCCAGCCGGTGGCCCATAACCCGAGGTTCCACCATATTGCCGAGCACCATGTGCACTGCCGAAAACAGCAGGCCTACCATCAGGCACTCATACCATCCATTGAACAGCAGCGCCTGCAGCATGGGCGGGATGGCCGAAATCACGGAACCGATGTTGGGAATGTAGTTGAGTAAAAAGCCAAAGACGCCCCACATTAGCGCAAACTGGACATCGAGCAGCGTTAGCCCCAGCCAGATAATCAGCCCGGTAGCCAGGCTTATTACGGTTTTGAGCGCAAGGTAGTGGCTCACGCCCTTTAGCGCGCGGTGCAATCCAGCAATATGAATTCGCGGGTTGTTAAGCGCAAAACGCAGCTTGTAGGGAATGTGGCGAACCTCAAAGAGCATAAAGATAACAGTCATGATAAGCACAATGATGCTCGCCATAGCCCCGGACAGCTGCGTCATCAGCGTCGTGGCGAACGACACCACGCGCTCGGAGTCGAGGCGTTGCAGCATTCTTTCCGGCGACAGATGCAGGTTCATAAAGGGGATTGCACGCTCAAAGGCCAGTACCTTATGCGTCAGTTCCCGGTTGTATTGTGGTAGCAGGGCAACGAAGTCATTGAGTGATGAAGCCAGTACCCCCACCAGCAGCGTGAGCAAGATCAGCATCACCAGCACCACCAGGGTGATGGCGAGCGGACGCTTAACGCCGCGGCGCATAAACCACGTCACCAGCGGGTTAAGTACCACGGCAAAAAACAGCGCCAGCAGCAAGGCAACGACAATATCTGCTGCGGCATGCACCCCCGCGAGGATAATGGTGAGTGCTGCGAGCTTAAGCAACATATACATACCGGCATTATCTGGCTCGGCGTTGTTCATCCAGGAATCCTTTTTTTATCCGCGAATTATCACAGTGTAGTGTGATGCTTACAGCTTGCGATGGCGGCTGTCTGAAAAGCAATTGGGCTGTGTGCCGGGGGCGAACGGTTTATACTGGCGTTTTTGCGGTTGTGATGAGTTATCCGGATGTCTTCTCCTGTTACCGAGCCTGCACCAGGCGGGTTTCGCCTCAATCTACGCATCGTTTCCGTGGCGATGTATAACTTTGCCAGTTACCTGACCATTGGCCTGCCGCTGGCGGTGCTACCCGGCTACGTCCATGAAGTGATGGGCTACAGCGCCTTTTGGGCGGGGCTGGTCATTAGCCTGCAATATTTCGCCACGCTGTTAAGCCGCCCACACGCCGGGCGCTATGCTGACCTGCTGGGGCCGAAAAAGATTGTGGTGTTTGGCCTGTGCGGTTGCCTGTTAAGCGGGTTGGGTTGCTTGCTGGCCGCGCTAAGTACCGGCTCGCCGCTTCTGGCGCTGATGCTGCTGTGCCTGGGACGTGTGGTGTTGGGTTTTGGGCAGAGCTTTGCCGGAACGGGCTCCACACTGTGGGGCGTGGGTGTCGTGGGGGCCACGCACATCGCGCGGGTGATTTCCTGGAACGGCATTGTGACCTACGGCGCGATGGCGATTGGCGCGCCGCTGGGTGTGGTGATTTACCGTACCGGCGGGCTTGTGCTGCTTGCTACGGTGATAATGGGCGTGGCGCTGCTGGCTATTGTGCTGGCGCTACCGAGAAGCCCGGTCACGGCAAGTAAAAGTAAGCCGATGCCGTTTCGTGCCGTGCTGGGGCGTGTTGCACCGTATGGTCTGGCACTCGGGCTGGCGTCCACCGGTTTTGGCGTTATCGCCACGTTCATCACGCTATTTTATGAGGCGAAAGGCTGGGACGGCGCGGCCTTTACCCTCACGCTGTTTAGCTGCGCCTTTATTGGCGCACGACTGTTATTTCCCAACGGCATTAACCGCCTTGGTGGCCTGAACGTGGCAATGATTTGCTTTGTGATGGAAGTGGTCGGGCTGCTGCTGGTGGGCATTGCGTGGTTGCCATGGGTGGCAAAACTGGGGGCGTTTCTTGCTGGTGCTGGCTTCTCGCTGGTCTTCCCTGCACTGGGCGTAGTGGCGGTCAAAGCTGTTCCGGCGCAAAACCAGGGCAGCGCGCTTGCCACTTACACGGTGTTTATGGATTTATCACTCGGGATAACCGGGCCGCTCGCAGGGCTGGTGATGGCGTGGGCCGGAATTGAATTTATTTATCTGGGCGCGGCGGGAATGGTGC
>JALAGK010000051.1 GCA_022712475.1 Enterobacteriaceae bacterium | reverse complement strand
TGCAGGTGCGTGGCAACGTCTCTCTTCTTCCACAACCGGGACAGACGCTGGCGGAAGAGCTGGTGGATTTTACCGCTCAGGACTGTGCCGTGGTCATTGCGTTTCGCCGCCGTCCGCGCCTGCTGCGTGGTCTGCTGGTACAGTTGCGCCAGCGTGGCATTCCGGTATTGCTGATAAGTGAACCTCAGAGTGGGGCGCTCAATGGGCTGGGAAACTGGCATTTCACCACGCCGCTGGACAGCGTCTCTGCTTTTGACAGTTATTCCAGCGCCATGAGCCTCGTGAATCTGCTTTCCAATGCGCTATTGCATGACATGCTGGAAAGCGGTCGTCGGCGCATTCACCACATTGCCGGGTTGTATGGCGAGCTTGATGAGCTGGAACCACGCTGACGCGCTTTTGTGGTGCGTTTGCACCACATCAACGGGCCACATTGGTTCATCCCTCCTTTCTTAGCACTCTTCTTTTCTTACATCGTCTGTATTCAGTCGCTGTGATGGCCGCTGCGGCAGACTTTTTGGCAATGTGGCACACTCGTTGCAAAACACAGCTAAATGAATCTTTTGTTTCACGCAGAGTGGACCACCGGAACAAGGAAACGCGATGTTTGATATCCAGCAGTACCCGCAAATTAATCCACCCCAGCGCCTGCTGATGGGGCCCGGCCCGATTAACGCCGACCCACGCGTGTTGCGTGCGATGGCAAGTCAGCTTATTGGGCAGTATGACCCGGTCATGACGGGTTATATGAACGAAGTGATGGCGCTGTGGCGTGAGATTTTCTGCACCCGCAACCGCTGGACCATGCTGGTAGACGGTACCTCGCGCGCCGGGATCGAAGCCGTTCTGGTGTCGGCTATCCGGCCTGGCGATCGAGTGCTGGTGCCGGTATTTGGCCGCTTTGGCCATTTGCTGTGTGAAATCGCCCGCCGCTGCCGTGCTGAGGTACATACCATAGAGGTTCCCTGGGGCGAGGTCTTCAGCGCACAGCAGATTGAAGATGCGATTAAACAGGTCAAGCCGCGCCTGCTGTTAACGGTGCAGGGCGATACCTCTACCACCATGCTGCAACCGCTGGCAGAGCTTGGCGATATTTGTCGCCGCCACGGCGTGCTGTTTTACACCGATGCGACCGCCTCACTCGGCGGCAATACCTTGCTCAGTGACGACTGGGGGCTGGATGCGGTATCGGCCGGGTTACAAAAATGTCTCGGCGGTCCGTCCGGCAGCGCGCCGGTGCCCCTCAGTGCGCAGATGGAAGAGGTGATCCGGCGACGTAAATGCGTGGAGCAGGGCATTCGCACCGTCTCCCACAACGATGGCGACGACGAGATGATTTACTCCAATTACTTCGATCTCGGCATGATCATGGATTACTGGGGACCGGAGCGCCTGAACCATCACACTGAAGCGACCAGCATGCTGTTTGCTGCCCGTGAGTGTGCTCGCATCATTCTTGAAGAAGGACTGGATAACACCATTGCGCGCCATGCCCTGCACGGGCGTGCGCTGGCGGCCGGGATTCAGGGGATGGGGCTTGAGGTCTTTGGCTCACAGGCACACCGCATGAATAACGTGCTGGGCGTGGTCATCCCCGCGCAGGTACATGGCGAAGAGGTGCGCAGCCGGTTGTTGCAGGACTTCCATATTGAAATCGGCACCTCATTTGGCCCCTTACAGGGCAAAATCTGGCGGATTGGCACAATGGGTTATAACGCGCGTAAAGATTGCGTATTGCAGACGCTAACGGCGCTTGAAGCGGTACTCAATAAACTGGGTTTTCGCACGACGCAGGGGGCTGCCATGCAGGCCGCCTGGGATATTTACGAAGGAGCTGCCTGATGATCATGCACGCGAGCGAAGCCGCACAGGCTGCCCGGCGTGCGATGGAACGCTGTGACGCGCTGGCACAAATCAGCGCGACGGCCGAAGGACTGACCCGGGTTTATCTGTCTTGCGAACATCTGCGCGCCAACCGGCTGGTGGCTGACTGGATGGAGCAGGCTGGCATGGTGAGTTGGCAGGATGCGGTCGGCAATATTTGTGGACGCTATGAAGGCGAGCATGAAGGGGCACAGGCCGTGCTGTTAGGTTCACATCTGGATACCGTGCGTAACGCCGGGCGTTACGACGGCATGCTCGGTGTGGTAGCAGCCATTGAGGTCGTTTCCTGGCTGCATCAACACAATATCCGCCTGGCTCAGGCGATTGAAGTGGTGGGCTTTGCCGATGAAGAAGGCACCCGATTTGGCATCACCCTGCTTGGCAGCCGTGGGCTAACGGGCGACTGGCCGGCGTCATGGCTGGCCTGTGAGGATGCTGACGGTATCAGCGTGGCAAACGCGCTGGTTAACGCCGGACTCGACCCGGCGCGCATCGGTGCAGCCGCTCGCGCGCCGGAGGATTTCAGTGCTTATCTGGAACTGCATATTGAGCAGGGGCCGGTGCTGGAGCACGACAATCTGGCATTGGGTGTGGTCAGCGCTATTAACGGAGCACGGCGTCTGCGGTGTCGCTTTACCGGTGAAGCCGGACACGCCGGTACGGTGCCAATGACGCATCGGCGCGATGCGCTGGCCGCCGCCGCGCAATGGCTGATAGCCGTAGAACGTGCAGGGGGACCTGAGCTGGTGACAACGGTCGGCTCGCTTGCGTGTGAGCCAGGGGCGGTCAACGTTATCCCGGGCGAGGTCACGCTGTCTTTGGATATCCGCAGCCCGCGTGATGAGGTGCTGGAACCCGCGCTGGCATCGTTACTGACGCAAGCCAGTGAGATCGGGGAACGCCGTGGCGTGCAGTTTGCCAGCGAGCCGTTTTACGCTATTTCTGCCACGCCCTGCGACAGTGACCTGTGTGGCGTCCTCAGCCAGTCAGTGGCGCAACTACAGGGGAAGGCGCCGCTCCTTGCAAGCGGTGCCGGGCATGACGCTATTGCTATCGCCAGACGCTGGCCTGTGGGCATGTTATTTGTGCGCTGTCGTGGCGGCATTAGTCACCATCCTGATGAGTTGGTACAGGAAGACGATGTGGCGCTGGCCCTGCGCGCGTTCAGTCAGTCGGTCATGGCGATTGCCGGTGATAACGTCCTGGCGCGTTTTAACCAGGCTGAGCATGCTGCAGCTACAGCCATGATTGCCCCCTGTGTGGCGCTGCCGA
>JALAGK010000484.1 GCA_022712475.1 Enterobacteriaceae bacterium | reverse complement strand
GTTCAGATAAAACTGAAGCTACTTAACGTACAAAAACGGAGCAAATCTATGGCGGGTACACTTTTTACGCTGCGTGCGGCGGCAGCGCTGACGCTTGCCCTGGCAGCGTCAGCGCAGGCCGTTGATGTCACGGTGGCATACCAGACGTCTGCTGAACCCGCCAAGCTGGCGCAGGCTGAAAACAGCTTCGCTAAAGCCTCGGGGGCGAGCGTTGAATGGCGTAAGTTTGATAGTGGCTCTGGTGTGCTGCGCGCACTGGCATCGGGTGATGTGCAGATTGGCAATATTGGCTCCAGCCCGCTGGCAGTGGCCGCCAGCCAGAAACTGCCTATTAAGGTTTTCCTGATTGCCTCCCAGCTTGGTAGCTCTGAAGCGCTGGTGGTGAAAAAAGAGATTCGTTCGCCAAAGGACCTTATCGGAAAACGCATCGCCGTGCCGTTTATCTCGACCACCCATTACAGCCTGCTCTCAGCGCTCAAGCACTGGAACATCAAACCCGAACAACTCACCATCGTAAATCTGCAACCACCGGCAATTGCGGCGGCGTGGCAGCGTGGCGATATTGACGGCGCGTATGTCTGGGCTCCAGTTGTCAATGAACTGGCGAAGCAGGGTGCGGTGCTTACGGATTCAGAGCAGGTGGGTAAATGGGGCAAGCCTACGCTGGATGTGTGGGTGGTGCGCAAAGATTTTGCCAAAGCGCATCCTGAGGTTGTGGCGGCCTTTGCAGCAAGCTCGCTCCAGGCGCAGAAGGACTATCTTGACGCGCCTGATGCCTGGCTTGGTGATAAACACCACCTTGAGACGCTGGCACGCCTGAGTGGCGTAGCGCAGGCGCAGGTGCCAGAACTGGTGAAAGGCAACCGCTATTTGCCGGTATCCGAGCAGATAACGCAGCTTGGCGCGCCAGTGGAAAAAGCGATCCGTGATACCGCAGCTTTCCTCAAAGAGCAGGGGAAAATTCCGCAGGTAGACAGCGATTACCGCGAGTATGTCACCAACGAGTTTGTTAAACAGGTGAAGACTGCGCCGCAGTCGTAAGGAGACGTCATGCTCAACGTCAGCCATCTTAGCGCAGAGTATGGTGGCCGCCCGGTATTGCGCGATGTGTCGCTGCGTATCGCCAGCGGCGAACTGGTGGTAGTGCTTGGCCCGTCAGGCTGTGGCAAAACCACGCTGCTGAATGTGATTGCGGGTTTTCTTACGCCGTCGGCAGGGATGATTACGCTCGACGGGAAGCCGGTTACCGGGCCGGGTGCCGAGCGTGGCGTGGTGTTTCAAAACGAAGGGCTTCTGCCGTGGCGCACGGTGCAGGGTAACGTTGAGTTTGGCCTTGAGCTTGCGGGTGTGAGTAAAACTCAGCGCGCAACCGTGGCACGTAAAATGCTCACCCGCGTCGGGCTTGCGGGTTTTGAGCGCCATTTTATCTGGCAACTCTCCGGCGGTATGCGCCAGCGTGTGGGCATTGCGCGAGCGCTGGCCGCTAACCCACGTCTGCTGCTACTTGATGAGCCCTTTGGCGCGCTTGATGCCTTTACCCGTGAGCAGATGCAGGAGCTGCTGCTGACCATCTGGCGCGACACGGGCAAGCAGGTGCTGCTGATAACCCATGATATTGAAGAAGCCATATTTCTGGCAACCGAGCTGCTGTTGCTCTCCCCCGGACCGGGTCAGGTGGTTGAGCGCATCGCGCTGGATTTTGGCAGGCGTTACGCCGACGGCGAGTCGTGCCGCAGCATCAAGTCGGACCCTGAATTCATCGCCCGGCGCGAAGAGGTGCTCGGCAAAGTGTTTCATAAGCGGGAGGTGTTGCTATGAGCCTTCAGTCGACACTACGTGGTGCGGCAAAACCGGTCGCCGCCGTGCGCTTTCATGTGCCGCGTACTATCTGGCTCAGTGCGGCGACGCTGCTGGTGCTGTTAACGCTGTGGTGGGCAGTGACGACTGCGGGGTTGATTAGCCCGCTGTTTCTGCCCGCACCGCAACAGGTGCTGCATCAACTCATCACCATCGCCAGCCCGCAGGGGTTTATGGATGCCACGCTGTGGCAGCATTTGGCGGCGAGTCTTGGGCGCATTCTGGTTGCGCTACTGGCGGCCGTGCTGATAGGCGTGCCAGTGGGCATTGCGATGGGGCTAAACGAGACGGTGCGCGGCATTCTTGACCCGTTAATTGAAATTTATCGCCCGGTGCCGCCGCTGGCTTATCTGCCGCTGATGGTTATCTGGTTTGGTATTGGCGAAACCTCAAAAATCCTTTTGATTTACCTGGCGATATTTGCGCCAGTCACGCTCTCAACCGTGGCGGGCGTGCGTAACCGCGACCCGGTACGGGTGCGCGCTGCGCAGTCGCTTGGGGCCAGCCGCTGGCAGCTGCTGCGTTTTGTGATTCTGCCGGGTGCGTTGCCGGAGATTTTAACCGGGCTGCGCATTGGGCTGGGTGTGGGCTGGTCAACGCTGGTGGCCTCTGAGTTGATTGCCGCCACCCGCGGGCTGGGATTTATGGTTCAGTCCGCCGGTGAGTTTCTGGCAACCGATGTGGTTATCGCCGGTATCAGCGTGATTGCCATTATCGCATTTGGTCTTGAGCTGGGGCTGCGCGCCTTACAGCGCCGTTTAACCCCGTGGCATGGAGTACAGCAATGAATGAACGTCTGAAAGTCACCCCGCTGGGGCCGTATATTGGTGCACTGGTCGAAAACCTGACGTTGGCAAAACCGCTTAGCGACAGCCAGTTTGAACAGCTCTATCACGCGCTGCTCAAGCACCAGGTGCTGTTTATGCGTAATCAACCCGTAACGCCGGTGCAGCAGCGCGACCTGGCGCGGCGCTTTGGCGATTTGCATATCCACCCGGTCTACCCGCACGCGGCCGAGGCGGAGGAGATCATTGTGCTGGATACCCATGATAATAATCCGCCGGATAACGATAACTGGCACACAGACGTGACTTTTATTGCAAACCCGCCATCGGGGGCGATTCTGGCGGCGAAACTGTTGCCAGAAACTGGCGGTGATACGCTGTGGGCCAGTGGTTTTGCGGCTTATGATGCGCTTTCAGCGCCGTTTCGCGAACTGCTGACCGGGTTGCGTGCCGAGCACGATTTTAAAAAGTCGTTCCCGGAATATAAGCATCGTGGCAGCGAAGAAGAGTACGCACGCTGGAAGCTGGCCGTAGAGAAAAATCCGCCCTTGCTGCACCCGGTGGTGCGAAGCCACCCGGTGAGTGGACGCAAGGCGCTGTATGTGAATGAGGGGTTTACCACGCGCATCGTTGACCTGGCGCCAAAGGAGAGCGATGCACTGCTGAGCTTTTTGTTTGCGCATATTACGAAGCCTGAGTTTCAGGTGCGCTGGCGCTGGCAGCAGGATGATGTGGCGATTTGGGATAACCGCGTGACGCAGCATTACGCGAATGCAGATTATTTGCCACAACGGCGCATCATGCACCGCGCCACCATATTATGATGGACGCCTGTGCGTAGCTGCGACAGCGTTGCTGCGGCGTTTCGGGATGCTCACATGCTTCAGGATGCTGCGCTCCCAGGACACCTGACACCTTGCCTCACACACTCCGGTGATGAGGTATGGCTGTGCGTAGCTGCGACGGTGTTGCTGCGGCGTTTCGGGATGCTCACATACTAAAGTATGCTCCGCTCCCAAAACACCTGGCGCCTTGTCTCGCACACGCCCAGTCATCCCTTGCGTTGGGGGGATTAAAAGAGGTTAGGTTTTTAATGAGTGGCGTACAGCCATTACGTTATTCAGGGCGACGCGGCTTGAGTACCGCGTCGACATACCTGTTTAGCTCAGGCTCTCAAAGTCTTGGGTGAGCACTTCCAGTTCTTCCTGCACTGCCAGCCACTCCATTTCGGCGTCTTCCAGCGCTGACTTCGTCTGGCTTTGCGTTTGCAGGCACTGGGTCAGTTCAGCTTTACGGCTCGCATCATAAAGCCCGGCATCAGAAA
This sequence comes from Enterobacteriaceae bacterium, assembly GCA_022712475.1. Classification (GTDB taxonomy): domain Bacteria; phylum Pseudomonadota; class Gammaproteobacteria; order Enterobacterales; family Enterobacteriaceae; genus Tenebrionibacter. The sequence goes on along the minus strand of JALAGK010000484.1, from coordinate 1,782 downwards.
GCTGTTCCTCAACGGCAGCAAGTGTGGCGCTGAGTTTTTCCATCTGTTGCTCAAGCTGGGTGATTTTCTTGCGCAGCGGCTGGGTTTGGGTACGGAACTCCGCCTCACGGCGCTTCTGATCTTTACGTGCCTGGGCGCTGTTGCCGCTGTCAGGCTTTGGCGCGGTGTCCTGCTGAGTTTCCTGCTTTTGCTGGTCGCTCAGCCACTGCTGGTAGTCTTCCAGATCGCCATCAAACGGCTCCACCTGGCCGTCGTGCACCAGATATAAATCATCGGTGGTTGAACGCAGCAGGTGTCTGTCGTGTGAGACAACAACCAGCGCGCCGTCAAAATCAATGAGCGCTTCGGTGAGCGCCTGGCGCATGTCGAGATCCAGGTGGTTGGTTGGTTCGTCGAGCAGCAGCAGGTTAGGGCGCTGCCACACAATCAGGGCGAGTACCAGACGCGCTTTTTCGCCGCCGGAGAACTGGCCCGTTGGGTCAGTGACTTTGTCGCCACGAAAACCGAAGCCGCCGAGATAGTCGCGCAGCGTCTGTTCCGTCTCTTTGGGGGCCTGGCGCGTCAGGTGTTGGAGTGGGGATTCCTCGGCGCGCAGGTATTCCAGCTGGTGCTGGGCGAAATAGCCAAGCTTAATGCCTTTCGCCAGCGCCACTTCACCGCGCAACGGCGGCATTTCGCCCGCCAGTAACTTAATCAACGTAGATTTACCCGCGCCGTTGCGGCCAAGCAAGCCAATGCGTGAACCCGGTACCAGATTAAGCTTGATAGCGTTAAGAATGACGCGCTCGCCATAACCTGCGCTCACCTTTTCCATCTTTAACAGCGGATTAGGCAGGCTCTCAGGCGCGCGAAAGCTGAAGTGGAATGGGTTATCCACGTGTGCCGGGGCGATCAGTTCCATGCGCTCCAGCATCTTAATGCGGCTCTGCGCCTGTTTGGCCTTGGTGGCTTTAGCGCGAAAACGGTCAATATAGCTTTGCAGGTGCGCGACTTTTTGCTGCTGGCTTTCGTAGAGTGACTGCTGCTGGGCAAGGCGTGTGGCACGCTGGCGCTCAAAGTCGCTGTAGTTACCGGTGTATTCAAACAGCGCTTCCTGCTCAATGTGCAGGATTTTACCCACTACCGGGTCGAGGAAATCGCGGTCGTGGGAAATCAGAATCAGCGTACCGGGATAGCTCTTGAGCCACTTTTCCAGCCAGATAACGGCGTCGAGATCGAGGTGGTTAGTCGGTTCGTCGAGCAAAAGCAGGTCAGAACGACAGATAAGCGCCTGCGCAAGATTGAGGCGCATACGCCAGCCACCAGAGAAGTCGCTCACCGGGCGCTCCAGCTGCTCGTTACTGAAACCCAGGCCGTGCAGCAGGCTGGCGGCGCGCGCGCGAATAGTCCAGGCGTTAATGGCATCAAGCTTGCCATGCACGCTGGCAATGGCGTGGCCGTCGTTACGCGCGTTTGCCTGGGCGAGCTCAGCTTCAAGCTGACGATATTCGCGATCGCCGTCAATAACATACTCAATGGCGGGGACCGCCAGGGCTGGCGTTTCCTGGTTCACCCAGGCGAGTTGCCAACTACCGGGAAAGGTCACGCTGCCCGCATCTGCGGTTATCTCACCTTTTAATAGCGACAGCAGTGTCGATTTGCCGCAGCCGTTTTTGCCAACGAGGCCCACTTTCTGGCCAGGGTTGACGGTGGCGGTGGCGTTGTCCAACAGGACGCGGGTGCCGCGGCGTATTTGTAATGAAGAGAAAACAATCATAAGGCGCCGTATGTTCAGAGTATGTT
>JALAGK010000483.1 GCA_022712475.1 Enterobacteriaceae bacterium | reverse complement strand
CCCTAAGCTCCACTGTTTAATTCCCTCCATCATATCAAGTCCCGCAATAAACCCGGATGCAGCTATTCCCAAACCTCTCCCCAAACGGCTAATAACATTAACCCAAGGCCTCACCGCCCGCATCCCGCGCATAGTTCGAAACTTAATCACTCCTGCCGCTGTTTCCAGTGAGCTACCGGCAATACCTGCCCAGGTCGCGGTCAGTCGCTGTTGCGCGGGGGTTTTAATGCCCCCATACCAGCTCTGTTCCTGCTTGACCATTAACCCCACTGCTGCAAGTTGAAACAACAGGGAAACGACATTGCCCGCCTGGGATGCTTTATTTAGGCTGCGTTTCATCATGAAATCATCGGCCATATCACCTGTCATTGCCCGCGTCTTCGCCCACGCCAGACGTTCATCCACATTTTTACCTCTGAGAGACTCGTCCATCTCATCCACCAACAATCCCAGATAGCCCTGTTTTGCTTCACCCTGCAAATTTATGCCGTTGGCTTCTTTCTGGCGCATTTCTGTTTCGAGCAGCGTTATCATTTCTTTGGTAGTAGGTCGAGCGGCCATCTGGCGGGCAAAGCGCTGCTTAGCTTCAATTTGTTTTGCCGGAGAAAGTCCTTCACCATCAAAAAGCTGATTGAGCAGCATCCGGGAGAGATTTTCTGAAAGCCGCCGGCGGGTCCCCTGGCGCTCAAAATACGCTATCGGCGCTTCAGTTCTGACCGCCAGTAAAACAATAAAACGCGATACTCCATCTTCAGGTACTTTACCCATCATGGAGAGCAATACACCGGTCAGCGGTATACTCAAGGTATTTAGCAATTCTGTTTTTTCTGCAAGGCTGCCCAAATAAGAGGCATACGCACCTATCATGGCGTTCCAGGGTAGTTCATGTACGTGCGTCATCGCTACCTGCGCTGGCGCAGATGTTTTGATAATGCGGGAAAGTTCTTTCTGGTTTAGCACCCAGGCTCGCAGGAAAGGGTTTTGAGGATCGTCCAGATCCCCCTGCAGGCGCTTGAGATAGTAATCAAAACACGGGCCTTCTTTCTGGCCTCCTAACAGACAGAGCCCAAGCGTCAGAGAATAATGAACGCCACCTTTGATATCGGTCGTGTCAAAATTACTGGCAAAAAAGTTAGTGAAATTGTGATGCTGAAGCTGCGCCAGATACATTGCTATTAGTGCTTCGGATGTATTTTGTAGAATTCGCTCAACGCCTGCTGGTAGTTGGTTTTAAATTTCTCCTGCTCAGCAGTTTTATAGTACTCCTGATAACGATCCCAGGCTTCATCACTCCATCTGTCGAAATTTTTATTAGTGCTCTCACGAGCCATGTCTGACAATACACGCCGGGTCTTTTCGGTCATTGGCACATAACGCGTACCACCAAAAATATCGGTGACCAAACCACCCTCTAGCTGTTCTTCACGCCGTTTCGAATCCTGGGCGATATTCGCCTTCGCGTTCTCCTTTACGCTGTACTTCATCGTCTCAATCATCGTATGTAGCTTCAGATCGCGATCGAAATCTTCAAACAACTCACTGGCGCGACAGTATTCCAGCGATTCATCCGTAGACTGAGTCAATAGCTGTGCTAAATCGCGAGCCACGCCAGTAGAGTCAGGAATCGCCAGTATGGCTGGTAAGGTTGGATCACTTCTCAACGGAGGACGGGATGACACGTTCACTGCGGTCTCAATTAAATACTGCGCCGCTTCCTCTTCACGGGGTAACCAGGGCGCTGAGATAAAATCGAACCATTTATCCCATTCGCGTGGCGATGCGTACTCCACTACCGTGTCACGCAGCCTGCTAAGGGGAAACGCCTGGGGCACAGCGCGACTTTCCAGCCACTGAGCCAGATCAAAACACTGCATATGCGCTTCGCGATTTTCTGCCTTTTCAAGCTCATCTCGCACACTCTGGGTCCAGGGATAGTCGCACCATGCAAACCAGAAACGCCCGTTATTTGCTTTATCCAGCGATACCGGTAACGTTATAAAGCTGGCTTTTGCCACCTCATCGAGCTTTCCAGCACATGGCTTGACACCTTGTGGCGGTTCCACCGCAGGGGCAGACGCCCCCGTGCACCAGAAATATCCCTCATCCGTCACGATATAGTCGGTCCATGCTCTGCGCTTCTCATCCCACATGTAGAGATAACCGGCACGCAGTGTCCGGCAGGTGTAACTCACGATACCCCGTTCGGCTACATCTGGCTGAATCTCCGGCGGTAATGACGGTGCCCCGGCTTCCTTTCTCACTATCGCCGGGCGTACAGGCAGAAGCGCAAGCCCTTTTTTATCACAGAAATTACACGCCATTACGTTCCTCCTCCCTGAAGTAGGACTGGCACTGATGACGAAGCTGCGCTAGCGCCTCATCATCCATTAATGTTAGTTCAGTGTGGAATGCCCCCGGCTGTCCTGCTGTGAGTTTTAGTAGCGCGCTCATTTTTTGTGTTTGCCAGTATCGTTCATGTACCGTCAAACCTAGCAGCGCAAAACTTATGAGATCGTCCGGGTCGGTTAATCCACACTCATCCCTGGCGGTAATGATTAAACGCTCAGTCTCATCGCTTAACGTGCGTCTTTTTGCCAAATCAGGAGGCATGCCATACCGTTGTAGCACCTGATTAATCAATCCAATATTCAACAACCGGTGGTATTCCTGAGCCGCTGGAATACTGGCCTGTTCAGCTATCAGTGCGCGGCAATCAAAAGTGACTCTGCCACCCTCATCCTGCCAGCTACAAAAATCAATCCCTGTTTGCCGACTCCAGCGTTGCAACGCCAACGCAGGCTGCATACGCAAAAGTTGAAAAAACACCCGGCAGTCATAGTAACGCAGTAAATAACGCTCTCTGCCACCATCGGGCTGAAAAATAAACGCATCAGCAAGGCGTAACTTTAGCGTGGCTAGCTCATACTGGCTGCCCAACAGCATCATATCTGGCGATGTCGCTTTTTCTGCGAGCGTCTTATCTAACTCCAGCAGTTGCGGGTGTGTCAGCTCTGCCAATGCAACCAGCCATGGATAGAGGTGCGCCTGAGGTTCAAGTACGGCAGACACAACTGGTACTACCGGCCAGCCATCTGGAGGCTGCGGGCAACGTAACCGATCAATCAACACATGTGTGTGATGTCCAAGAGAAAAAGAAGGCTGTAAGTAGCGAAAATTATCCATGGTCACTCCATTTTCACCAGTCCATCATTGTTCCTTGCACTGCTGTTAGCCAGGGACTCGCACAGTGAATAGCCTTGTACTGGTACGGCTACTTGCTCCGGTCCGGCCATCGAAAGTGTTGCAGATTTGATTTCAACTTCTCCGCTGGTAATAAGCGTAATTTTTCCGCCTTCCAGCACAATTGATGAGCCGTTACAGGTTAATGAAATCTTCTTGTTCGCGCAGATGATGACCTCATCTTCAACGCTTTTTATTGTCATGGCTCGCTGAGATGTCAGCTTCATTTCATCACTTTGCGCAGTGAGTTCCACTTTTCCGGCAGCAGCCACCATTCTGATACCCAGCTCATGGACAAACACCGCCAATGCTTTTTTTGCAGCAAGCGTAATGCGCTGGAGCGCGGATAATGAGGCATCTGCTTCAGAGGTCAAAATGAGATCGCCACTGGCACTGTGTTGCATATTTCCCGGCGTACTCAGTGCAATCCCTTCCGGCGCCGAAGCCACCAGCACCGGTTGTTTAAGCGTATCAAAGCCAGAACGCAGTTTGCGCTGCTGTGGCTGTATGTCAGCTACAGAGACATCATATTTTCCCGCCAGGTCCATCAGGGACTGGGCCATCTCTGCGCCGCCCTTTAAGGGCGTCATCGCGGGCTTCATCTCAAGTACAGGCCCCTGCGCCTGCGCCTGCTCATCAGCGCTGATGAAAATCCCCTTCCCGGCGCGAATTGCGCCCCAGGCATCGGTTCTTAGCTCAAAGCCCGCTCCACGCTGCTCGCGGTTAGCATCAACCAGATAGCCAAGGTTAACCTGCGACTTACCTGAATGCTCCGTCGAAACCTTGATTGACTCTTTACCGCGGTTATCGTCCAGGCGAATTTTGTTATTAGTAGGTGTGCGCAGAACGTTGCGCCGGTAGTTTTCAATGGTGACGTGGTCTGGGTGCGCGCTGTCATGCAACACGCCAGCAATGTAAGGCCGGTCAGGATTACCGTCTTCAAAAGCAATGGCAACTTCGGTGCCTGCCAGCAGCGGCAGGTGCAGACCGTAAGTATCCCCCGCATAAGGCCGTGCCTGGCGCACCCACAGACTTTCAAACCCTGTGTCCCAGCTTGCGCGGTCAAAGAGCATATTGACCCGGTAGCGACCGTCTTTATCAATATGCCCATAGATGTCGTTTTGCTGTGTGCTGGTCACGCGCGCGGGCAACGTTCCCGCCATAACCGGACGTTGCCTGAGCGCCGGGCGATATCCATAGCGACCAAAGGCGGGAATGGCTGTAAATTCTGTTTCCAGACTACGGTCACGGCGTGCGCTACAGCGCATTCCCGTTATCACCACTCCTTTGGCAAAGACCTCTTCCACTGTGCTGCCGCTGACCTTCACAAGCGCGCCGGCGGCCAGTGCAGCTGCATTACAAATGCCTGAGAGCCGAGTTTGGTTGTTCAGATAACGTTCATGACGAAGATGTGCGTAAAATGCGCCGCTTTCCGGCTCGGCATTCAGGTTGCCGCCCTGTGTCAGGTAGTTACTGGCAAAATGGTATGACTCGCCGTAGGTCGTTTCATCACCGCTGGTCACATCAGCCTGCGCATCCATATCCGCCATGGCGTCGCGGTAGTTATAATCACGGGTGAAGACCGCTTTTTCCACCACCCTATGACGACTTGTCATACTCCACACAGACTCCTGCGCACCGTCATGCATACCTGACGGCGCGACCGCAGGCAGCGTCATTTCTGGCGCATAGCCCTGCTGTGCGTCGTAAAACTCAACAACATCAATATGCAGCCGGGTATCCGCGCTAAAACGAAACCAAATCCCTACTTCTGCCAGCAGGCGAGAAATAAACGTCAAATCGTCTTCGCCATACTGCATCACCTGTTCACGACGAGGATATTCCTGCGTCAGGGAAAACAGAAAGTCCTGCCCACGCATGCCGTGGCGTTCACGCAGTATTTTTTCCACGATCTGCGGCACCGACATATCCTGATAAATAGCGTTCTGACGACTACGTTTAAGAAGCGCGAGGCGTGGCTGTAGCGTAAGCGTATAGCGGGTTTCATCACGCGAGCTGGAGACCCGTTGAAATGAGGTAACAACCCCTTGCAGGGTACGCACCGGTTGCTGTAGCGGCACACCAAATGCTTGCGCCACTTTTGCATGTAGCACCAGCTGCGCCGGTTTCATTAGCATCTGCTGCGGTGTGAGGGTGTGATCGGTGGAGGTGAATTCAATATTCCAGCGGAAAGGACGGCTTAACGATTCCCGGCCTTCCAATGCCAGCACGTCAAGAGAGGAAGTGCAATTTTGTACCGTCAACCGATGATGGCTGTGGCTAAAAATGAGTGCAGGGACAGCATCTGTCATAACTGACCTCCAGTG
>JALAGK010000482.1 GCA_022712475.1 Enterobacteriaceae bacterium | reverse complement strand
GTGTAGACCGTGCGCGCCGGTTGCGCTGTGGCGCATGTAACAACATTGTTACATAAATGCACGCAACAATCGGTGATAAACACCATTTTCAGCGCACCTCATCAAATGGCAGGCCAACGTAGTTCTCCGCAATGGTGGTTAACCCAGCGTGAGAGCCAAAATAGTAGTCACGCTCGGCCTGTTGAATGCGGGCATCAAAACGGCTGTGGTCGCTGAATTCATGCAGTAAGCTTGTCATAAACCAGCTAAAACGCTCGCCCTTCCACACCCGGCGTAGCGCCATCTGCGAATACGTCGCTAACAGATCGGTCCGATTTTCGTGGTACACCTTGCACAGAATGCGCCAGAGGTAATTGACATCCGATGCCGCGAGATTGAGTCCCTTCGCACCGGTGGGCGGCACAATATGCGCCGCATCCCCCACCAAAAACAGACGACCATACTGCATAGGCTCCACCACAAAACTTCTCAGTGGGGCGATGCTTTTTTCCAGCGATGGACCCGTCATGAGCCTGCCCGCCAGCTCCTGAGGCAGGCGGTTTTTCAGCTCCCCCCAGAAGCGTTCGTCAGACCAGTCCTGTGCCCGTTCACTGAGCGGCACCTGCAAATAATAGCGGCTTCGGGTGAGTGATCGCTGGCTGCACAGCGCAAAGCCGCGCGCGTGGTGCACATATACCAGCTCCGGGTTAACAGGCGGTGTGTCGGCCAGCAGTCCCAGCCAGCCAAACGGATAAACGCGCTCATATTCGCGCGTAATATCCTGTGGAATGGCCTGGCGTGAAACCCCGTGGAAACCATCACAGCCCGCCACATAATCGCAGTCAATACGTTGGATTTCCCCGCTCACTTCAAACGTGACGAACGGTGTGGCGGATTTCAGTTCATGGAGCTGTACGTTACCCACACCATAGATAGAGTATGCGCCTTCGCGATGACGGGCTTCCATCAGGTCGCGGGTCACTTCGGTCTGGCCATACACCATCACGGTCTTGCCGGCGGTGAGGTTACTGAGTGACAACGGCACGCGTCTGCCGTCAAAGACAAACTCTACGCCCTCGTGCACGTGACCTTCGGCCTCCATGCGCGCACTGACGCCAGCCTCACGCAAAAGCTGCACGGTACCGCTTTCCAGGATCCCAGCACGGATACGTCCCAGCACATACTCCGGCATCTGGCGTTCAATAATGATGTTGCTGATGCCCGCACGCTGTAACAGCTGGCCCAACAGCAGCCCCGAGGGACCTGCTCCAATAATGACAACCTGCGTCTTCATAAGCGCCTCGCTGAACTTGTTATTAAATTGTTAACCACAAAGCAGCATTTTTGACACACGCAGAAGGAAAAAGAAGGCCAGATCCGTAGCAAAACCTGGACTTTTCGAAAACCATACAGAAATGTGGGCGGGATCAACTTTCGGGTAGGCTACTTCATAAATCCCAGCGTACTGCTGGCAAGAAACGCCTGCTCATCAGGCGTGCTCGTGCGACCAAGCAGCGCGTTGCGATGGGGGTAGCGACCAAAACGGTCAATAATGGCCTTGTGCTGGCGCTCAACGCGCAACGTCCGCCCATTGCCAGGAAAATCAAAGTATTGTAACGCCTGCTGGTGCACCGCAGCGGATTCAGCGTGCATCAGCGGCATCAGGATAAAGTTGCGTCGGTTAGCGTCCCGCGGCGGGAATGCAGGCTGCCTGATAGCCTCCTGCGCCAACGCCAGCGCCATATCATCCTGCGTCCACGCGCGGGCATCGTTACGCCACAGGTTACGTGAGAACTGATCCAGCACGAGGATCTCCGCCAGACGCCCGTCCTGTGACGCACGCCAGTGCGCCAACTCACCACGGCAGGCTGCCTCCCATATGTCCAGGAAACGCAGGTGAATTTGTGCGTCAACTCGCGAATCAGCAATAAACCACTGTGCCGGTTTCAACTCCTCAAACCAGAAGTGAATGATAACGTCATGTTCCATAAACCCTTTTCCATTTTAAGCAATGGTTAATGCGTCCGGCGCATGAATGCTTGAACAAAACGCACTTATAAAAAGCGCAAATTTACGCCAGTCTCGATGTTACAAAAATGTATGCACTTTGTGCATCAATAACAACCGGAGAACATCATGACCCCACCTGCCATGCCGTTAACCTCCACGAAGGAAAAGGTCCGTGCCATCCTGCGCGTGACATCGGGCAACTTCCTGGAACAGTTCGACTTCTTCTTGTTTGGGTTTTACGCGACCCACATCGCACAGACCTTTTTCCCAGCCAGTAGCGACTTTGCCTCGCTGATGATGACCTTTGCAGTGTTCGGTGCAGGTTTTCTGATGCGCCCTCTCGGTGCGATTTTACTTGGCGGCTATATCGATAAAGTGGGCCGTCGCCGAGGGCTGATTATCACCCTGTCGATTATGGCGACCGGCACCTTCCTGATAGCGCTGGTGCCCGGTTATGCCACTATCGGCCTGTGGGCGCCGTTGCTGGTGTTAGCTGGTCGTCTGCTGCAGGGCTTCTCTGCCGGGGCAGAGCTGGGCGGTGTCTCGGTCTATCTGGCGGAAATCGCCACGCCGGGTCGCCGGGGGTTTTATACCAGCTGGCAGTCGGGCAGCCAGCAGGTGGCCATTGTGGTGGCTGCTGCACTTGGCTTTGTCCTCAACGCCTGGCTTTCTGAAACCGAACTCGCGGCCTGGGGCTGGCGTATCCCCTTCCTGATGGGCTGTATCATTGTGCCGTTTATCTTCTTCTTGCGCCGCCATCTGCAAGAGACAGAAGCGTTCGCTAACCGCAAGCAACGCCCAACACTTAAAACTGTCGTCACCACACTTTACGCCAACCGCGGCGCCGTCGTTGCCGGAATGCTGATGGTGGCCATGACCACCACGGCGTTCTATCTGATTACCGTTTACGCCCCGACCTTTGGCAAAAAGGTACTGATGCTAAGCGCCTCAGACAGCCTGCTGGTCACCCTGCTGGTTGCCGTCTCTAACTTTATCTGGCTGCCGATTGGCGGTGCGCTGTCAGACAAGTTTGGCCGTAAAACGGTGCTGATGACAATGACTCTTCTGACGATTGCCACGGCCTGGCCTGCGCTGTCGATGCTGGCGCAAAGCCCCAGTTTCAGCCATATGCTGATGGTGCTGCTGTGGTTGTCGTTTCTCTATGGCATGTATAACGGCGCGATGGTTCCGGCACTGACTGAGATCATGCCCGCTGAGGTACGTGTGGCAGGCTTCTCGCTCGCTTACAGTCTGGCAACGGCGTTGTTTGGTGGCTTCACCCCTGCCGTTTCCACCGCGTTGATTCACTACACCGGCGATAAAGCCGCCCCTGGCTACTGGTTGAGTTTTGCCGCATTTTGCGCACTGTGTGCCACGCTGTGGTTGTACCGCCGTCGCAGCGAACACCGCACCACCTCAGGAGACACACACAATGCGCAGGCGTAATGTACTCTGGCTTGCTCTGCTGTGCGCAGGCGGCGTGCAGGCCGAACAAGTCACTGTGTTTATCTCCGGCGGCTTTCATGCCGCCCTGGAAAAGCTCGGTCCGGCCTTTGCCGCACAGCACGGTGATACACTGAAAATTGTGCGCGGTCCATCTATGGGTGATTCTGCGCAGGCTATCCCACACCGACTGGCGCGCGGCGAGCGGGCTGATGCTGTGATTATGGTGGGCTATGCCCTGGACGGGCTAATAAAACAAGGACGCATCGTGCCAGGTTCACGCGTAGAACTGGCAGATTCACGTATTGGTGCCGTAGTGCGTAAAGGTGAGAACAGCCCGGATATCTCAAGCGTAGAAAACCTGAAGGCCACCCTGTTGCGCGCTAAATCCATCGCCTGGTCTGACAGCGCCAGTGGACGCTATATTGAAGATAACATGCTGGCCCGACTAGGCGTGCAGCAGCGTGTTGCCAGTAAAGGCCACCGGGTAGAACGAGACCCGGTGGGAGAGGCAGTGGCGAAAGGCGAGTATCAGATTGGCTTTCAGCAGGTCAGCGAACTGCTCCCCGTGCCAGGCGTGACCTTTATTGGCAAAATCCCTGAGCAGGTACAGTCAGTCACGCGTTTTGCCGGCGCCATACCTGAGGGTTCCACGCATCAGCAAAAGGCACGTGATTTACTCAATTATCTGGCTTCACCGCAGGTACAGGCTCAGGTGCGTGCGACGGGCCTTGATAGCGTACCGGCTTCCTGAACGCCTTTCATCTCTGTCACCATACGCTCAAGCGCCTGTGCCGCAGGCGATAACATACGGCCACGGCGCTTAATAATACCGACCTGGCGTACAACGCCAGGCTCCACCAGTGGCACGCTGGTCAATACCGGGTGAGCGCCGCCAGGCAGCGCCATTGCGGGAACGGCGGCAATACCCAGGCCCGCCTCGACCATTCCTAACATAGTTGTGACGTGACGGGTTTCGCATACGCTTGGTCGTGCAGGCGTCGTGTGGGCCAGCGCCTGGTCAAGCAACAGGCGGTTGCCAGAAACCTTGTCGAGCGAGATATAATTCCAGGTATAAAAATCCGCCCAGCTTACGCTCTGGCGCTGCGCCAGTGGATGGTCGCGGCGGCAGGCTGCAACGTAGCTTTCCTCTATTAGCCATTGAAATTCGATCTCAGCATCGAGTCGCCCGGAAAAACTGAGACCAAAATCTGCCTGCCCGTCCATCACCGCAGCACATACCGCACCGGCGCTGGTGTCGATCAGGCGAATATGCACGTCAGGATAGAGCGCTTTATAACGTGCAACCACCGCAGGCATAAAGTAGTAGGCAGCGGACGGAACACAGGCTACCGTCACTCTGGCATGCCGACTGGCATGGCTACTGATGCCGGACAAAGCATCGTCGAGATCGTTAAGCACGTGGTCGACACGCGGCGCAAAGGTATGTCCTGCGGGCGTAAGACGTACACGTCGTGTCGTGCGCTCGAAAAGCTTCACTCCCAGCGCGCTTTCAAGCTTATCAATACGTCGACTCAGCGCCGACTGAGAAATGAATACTGTTTCTGCTGCCTCGCGAAAGCTACCGTGTTCAACCAACGCGCGAAAAGCCAGCAGATCGTTGAGATCAAAGTTAAGAATCATCGTTCAGGCCGCTCGCATTTACACAATGGTAAAGATATTGACCCAAGTCGATAACAAAAATGGCGATGCGAGTAGCGAAAAACACAAAACCCGGCGATCCAGGCCGGGTTTTTACGCAACAAAATGTGTCGGTTACACGTAAAGTGAGGCTTTACCTTCAGGTCGGGTTTTAAAACGACGGTGAAGCCACAGGTACTGTTCAGGTGCACGCAGGATCTCACGCTCAATCACCTGGTTCATCCACGCGGCTGCCGCATGCTCATCACTGCGCGGATAATCAAGCATTTCCGGCCCGATTATCAGCTTATAACCGCTACCATCGGTTTTACGAATCATGGTAATGGTCAGCATCGCTGCCTGCGACAGTCGGGAAAGCACGTAAGTACCATTGGTTGTTGCCGCCTCTTTTACAGCAAAAAATGGGGCAAAAGTGCTCCCACAAGGGCCGTAATCCTGGTCGGGAGCAAACCACACGGCTTCACCATGTTTCAGAACACGTACCATTTCACGCAGGTTACGGCGGTCGATCATCGCTTTATTAGAGCGCATGCGCCCGCGCGTTTGTACCCACTCGAGCAGCGGATTGTTATGTGGGCGGTAGGTCGCCATCATCGGCTGGCACAGCCCCATCACACGTCCACCCAATTCCAGAGACATAAAATGCACCCCCACTACCATGACGCCACGCTTGTCGCGCTGCGCTGCAATGAGATGGTGTAGACCCTGCACATCAAACCAGCGGCGTACGCGTTTATCCGGCCAGAACCACGCCATACCGGTTTCAAGCAGCCCCATACCGAGGGAAACAAAGTTGTTCACCACGAGTTTATCGATTTCGGCCTCACTGAGACCTGGGAAACACAGCGTGATGTTACGACGAGCAATGCGCTCACGGCGTTTAAGAAAGGGTCGTGACGCACGCCCCAGTGAAGCACCAAGACGCGCCAGTAGCGGATACGGTAACTGCACCAGCAGCCACAGCATGCCAAGCCCAAACCACACCAACCAGTATCTTGGGTGCAGCAACGCGCTGGAAAATAAACGATTTTTTTTCATTTTAATGAACCTTCATACGAAGAATGGGGTATCGCATAAAGGAAAAAATCCCACAGCGCTACGGACATGAATTAAGACCAGACTCTTGCTAAATAATTCACAGGAGAATTGTGAAGAACTGTGAGGAGAATATGAGGAAATATAAATACGTCAGCGTCCCGGCAGTGTTTCAACAATTTTTTTCTTTTAAAAACAGCTTACTATACACTAATTTTTGTAAACCAATACGCCGAATAACGCATAAATAACAGGTC
>JALAGK010000481.1 GCA_022712475.1 Enterobacteriaceae bacterium | reverse complement strand
TCTCGTAAGGTCATATCCCGGGTTAATGAGTCGGCGGTTATCGTGATATGTGTTACATCAATATCATACATGAGCGAATACTCACCCACGCGGGTTACCGTAACCGACGATGGTACTGGCCAGGCGAAGGTCAAAGCCAGAGCATGATGTGTGAACAGACCCAGCGACAAACAACATAATTTAACGATTTTCATTGAGATAACTATCCTTTTATCAAAGCGCGACGTTAACCGTGATGTTGCCAGTTGTTATCCAAGCCGCAGCCCTGGTCACGTTTATGAGGCGTTATTTACCCCTCTGGCACCGCGCGTTTTACTGATACTCAACCCGAAAAAAGCCGCGGGCGACAAAATCACCTTCCTCCAGCTCGGCCCCTTCTTCTTGAACCAGTACGGCTTCAAGCAGCGGCAATGTGTTGCCATTCACTTTAAGCTGCGTGTTCAGTTGCAGGGGCTGGCCATCGGCATACATTTTTACGCCCAGATTGGCCTGCTCCTCGCTTCGAATTGTCGCGTTTGCGCTGTCAAACCCAGCGGCATTGCCCGTCCAGGTGAGTGTCAGTTGCCAGCCGTGATTATTGCTGTCACATTCCAGCCCAAGGTCAACGGTCTGACGATAAATGCCCTGCATCACTTTTCGGATACCTACCTGCTCACCAAAACTGACTTCAACCGTATTTCCGCCATTTAACGTACAGGGGGGCGGCTCCATCAACGTGCCTGTCAGCAGCAAATGATTCTCCTGCGCCAGGGCGATATCTGAACTGATCAATAGTGCCCCTGATACCACTAACGGTCTTATTATTCTCATATGCGCTCTCTTGAATGCCTTACTGATACTCAGCCAGCAGGGTTGCCAGCGTATTAAACTCTCCACCCTCAATCACCGCATTGCCCATTCGGGCAGGCGTGACATAAATACGCGGTAGCGGCGTTGAGGTGGTAAACCACTCATTGAGCGTCAGATAATCGACATGCCAGAACCTGAACCCCAGCCCGTCCTTGTCGCCAGTAAGCAACTTTTTGTCTGCAGAGGCGGCACCTTTTATCTGATAGCGGACCAGCGCGCCGGACGGACAATCACTTGAAAACATAAAAGACTGGGTATAGGTCCCGCCGATTGCGCCATCCTCGATGCGCGTTGTCATTACCTCATCCCCAAAATCAACGGTAATGACCTCTCCACCGTTGACTACGCAGGGAACCGATTCCACCAACTTGCCGTGAAACGTTATATCTGCATCAGCCAGACAATAGCCACTGGTCGTGAACGCCAGGCAGACGGCGTAAAGTAATCTCTTCATCTCTCTTCCTTACTGATACCGCAGAGTTACAGTTCCGGCACCGGTGAAAGGCTGTGCGCTGAGGGTGACACCGCTTTGTACTACCGGTGCGGCTGAAAAATGCGCGCCTGCGATATCCTGGTAGGAAAACGCCGCTCCCGTCCCCCGGGGAATGGGGATGACGCCATCCAGGAATATCCGTATGCCCAGCCCATCGACGCTGGTGTCGATGTATTGCGAATTGAACGGCGACGGGGTGCCATCGAATGTGACAAGTAACCCTTGCTTTGCCAGTGAAGTACAAACCAGGTCAAATCTTATCGGGGTGTTTTTATAGCTCACGCCATCTATACGGTTGATGACGACATCGTCGCCGAAATCGACATCAATCTGATTATTGCCGTTGATCGTGCACACTGGCGCATCCACCAGGGTGCCGCTGACCGTTATCTGCGTGGTGTCGCCTTGCTCGGCAGCATGGGCGCTAAAGGCCAAACCAAGCAGGAGAATATTCCGTAGCCTGTTACGTTGTGTGCGGGTTGTCATGAGGAGCCTCCGGTCGGTTTTGCTACCGGTTTTCCGGCCTTGCAGTGGCTGGCAATACAGGTAAAGGGCAGCAGACGCTGGCTACCGTAATCGTTAACAAACATCAGCACGGGTGTGGCACCAAGGGCGCTGGCGGGGGATTTCAGCGTCACGCTACCTTTTGGAGAGACCATGACAGGCTCAAAGTTCTCCAGTCCCTTACCGCTAAGGCTGCTGCGGGCCTCGACAAAGGAGAAGTAATAGGGCGTCGGGTTGTTTAGCTGATACTGGTTGCCCTGCCTGGTCAGCGTAAGGGTGTCAGCCCCCGGTACGCTGTCAGCCATGGGGTCTACCCTGAGCATCGCAGGTCGGTAAAAGACCTTAAGGCGATTTTGCAAAGCCAGCGTCAGGACGTTCTTTTTGTCGGACCTTGGCGGGATTTCACGCAGGTTAAAATAAAAGACGCTTTCTCTGTCTTTAGGCAGCGCAGTAAGCTCTGGTAAAGCCTGAATTCTGACCCGTGTTTTCCCTCCTGCCTCAACGCGCTGCACAGGAGGTAATACCATCAGTGGTCCGGTTAGCTTTTCCTCATCCCCGTCTTCCATCCAGCCCTGAGCCAGATAGGGATCTTTGGTATTACGGTTCGTCACATTCAGGCTGACGGACTTTTCACCTTCATTAAATATCAGGCGGGAGCGGTCGACTGTGAGCGCGGAATAACTATTTCCGACATACAGCCCCAGTG
>JALAGK010000480.1 GCA_022712475.1 Enterobacteriaceae bacterium | reverse complement strand
ATAATATCGTGAAGAATATATCGTATTCGTCCATCGCGCTATTTTAAACGGGATTAGTAAGTTCCGATAAATGCAAAATAAAATCCTGTTGATGGAATGTTTAGCATTTCGCTTATGAAGTCGACAAAGTTTTGAGAAAACTCGCAGAATAAAGACCATAAAAAGGCCGCGCTTAAACAAGCACGGCCCTTTTATGGTTACATTTAATTTCACTGTATTAGCAGTGGATTACGGAATATACGTGTCCTTGTCACGAAACTCGCACAAATCTTCTATCAGGCATGAGCCGCAGTGTGGCTTGCGGGCGATACAGGTGTAGCGACCGTGCAAAATCAGCCAGTGATGGCAGTCAACCTTGAACTCGGCAGGGACAACCTTCAGCAGTTTCTCTTCGACTTGTTCAACGCTTTTGCCTGGAGCGAAATTTGTGCGGTTGCAGACGCGAAAAATATGCGTGTCCACTGCGATGGTCGGCCAGCCAAAAGCCGTATTGAGTACCACATTCGCGGTTTTTCGCCCGACACCCGGCAGCGCTTCAAGTGCGGCCCGGTCTTCCGGCACCTCGCCACCATGTTGTTCAATCAGAATGCGGCAGGTTTTAATAACGTTTTCGGCCTTGCTGTTATACAGGCCAATCGTCTTGATGTAGTCCTTCACGCCGTCGACGCCAAGCGCGAGTATTGCCTGTGGCGTATTCGCCACAGGGTAGAGTTTTGCTGTCGCTTTGTTGACGCTGACGTCCGTTGCCTGCGCTGACAGCAGTACCGAAATCAGCAGCTCAAACGGTGAGGTAAAATTCAGCTCGGTAGTTGGGTGTGGATTGTTGTCCCGCAGCCGTGTGAGGATCTCCAGCCGTTTTGCCTTATTCATGATGCTTTCTCAGGGGTCCCTTCAATGTCGCTACGCTGCGTTGCGCGTTTTGTTTTCATTTTCTCATCAATCAGATATTTCACCGCCAGCATAAGCCCCAGACCAATAAACGCACCCGGCGGCAGCATTGCCAGCAGGAAAGGCGTGTCGGTATGGAACACCTCCACACGTAGTACTTTGGCCCAGTTACCCAGTAGTGAATCGGCACCGTTAAACAGCGTACCATTACCGAGGATTTCACGCATTGAGCCGAGTACAAACATGGCGCTGGTGGCGCCAAGGCCGATAGCCAGCCCGTCGAGCGCAGAGTGAAATACGCCATTTTTGGCCGCGAAAGCCTCCGCGCGGCCCACTACGATGCAGTTAGTGACGATAAGTGGAATAAAAATGCCAAGCGACTGATACAGGCCAAACGCATAAGCGTTGATAAGCATCTGTACCACACTCACGACGGCCGCGATGATCATCACGTAAATTGGAATTCGCACCGCAGGCGGCATCCAGCGACGAAACGCTGAAATCGACAGGTTGGTCAACGTCAGCACAAGCGTGGTGGCAAGCCCGAGACCGAGCGCATTGGTGGCCGTTGAGGTTACGGCCAACAGTGGACACATTCCCAGCAGTTGGACCAGTGCCGAGTTATTTTTCCATAACCCATCGACAAAAATTTGTTTGATGCTGGTCATTCGCGTTCTCCACAGGGCTTAAGGTCGTTAAGCGGTTCAGGCAACGTTTGGGCATACAGACCGGCACGCTTTACAGCGTTAACAATGGCGCGCGGGGTGATGGTGGCTCCAGTGAACTGATCAAACTGGCCGCCGTCTTTTTTTACGGCCCAACGGCTGTCATTCGTGCCTGCAATGTGTTGCCCGGCGAAGCCCGTTATCCAGTCACTGATGCGAAGCTCAATTTTATCGCCAAGACCCGGCGTCTCGTGGTGTTCCGTAACACGTACACCCAGCACAGTGCCGGTGAAATCCGCGCCAATCAACAACCGGATGGCACCGGAGTAGCCGTCTGGTGCAGTAGCCTCCATAATGACGCCCACGGGCTGTTCACCTTTACGCACCATGAAAATACGGTGCTCGCCCGAACCTAGCTGTGGATCAGTCACCACAAAACAGCTTTGTTGAGGGTCATTATCGTAGCTCTCAGGTGGAATAACCTGGTCGAATAGCTGTTTTTGTTGTAATGCGCTTTGTTGTGCAATCGTGCTTTTGGTCAGTTCGTTGACCACGGCGGTGAGGGCGGTAGTCAAGGCGGCGAACACGGCCAGCGTCACGCCGTGTTTGCGAAGTGTCTTCAGCATGGCGTCTCCTTAGCGGTGCCCGTAAACCCGCGGGCGGGTGTAGTAATCAATCAGTGGTACGGTAATGTTGGCAAGCAATACGGCAAATGCCACACCGTCCGGGTAACCACCCCAGGTACGAATCAACCATACCAACAGCCCGGCCAGTGCGCCAAAGATCAGTCGGCCGCGATTGGTGGTGGAAGCGGTCACCGGGTCGGTAAGAATAAAGAAGGCACCGAGCATTGTAGCACCGGAAAACAGATGCATCAGCGGTGAGGCGCAGGTGTCAGGGGCTAACAGCCAGCCGAGCGTGGCGCACACCAGTAGTGAGAAGATGAACGCCAGCGGAATATGCCAGCGAATGGTGCCGCGGCACAGTAAAAAGGCACCGCCTACCAGGTAGGCGAGATTAACCCACTGCCAACCAATGCCTGCCAGCACGCCACCGTAAACAGGTGATTGTAAAAGTTGTTCTGCCGATCGGCCTGCGTGTAAACCGGTTTTAAACGTGTCCAGTGGTGTGGCCTGGCTGATGCCATCCACGCCCATACGCAGCGCATCCATTGTTAAACCGCTTGAGGTATGGCCGGTAAAAATTACGCCCAGCGCGTCAAAGAACCCAGGGGAGGTGGCGGCTAGCGACTGCGGGGGGAGCCAGCTGGTCATCTGCACGGGGAAGGAAATCAGCAGCACAACATAACCGACCATCGCCGGGTTAAACGGGTTATTACCCAGCCCGCCATAGAGCTGTTTGGCAATGATCACGGCAAACACCGTGCCCAGAATCACCATCCACCACGGTGCCAGCGGTGGGATGCTGATGCCCAGTAACAGGCCAGTCAGCAACGCCGAGTTGTCAGCAAGTACACTACCAGGCGCTTGCTTGCGAAGCCTGACGACCAGCGCCTCAGCGCCGATGGCACTGAGTACGCCCAGCAACAGCTGAATGAGGGTTCCCCAGCCAAAAAAGCCTGTCTGCACGGCGATACCAGGTATGGCGGCCAGCGTCACCAGCATCATAATGCGCGAAGTCTGACGCTGGTTGTGGGTATAGGGGGAGCTTGCGATTCTGAAAACCATTTATTCCTCGTGAATCACGGCGCGTTCGGCCTTGCGCGCTTTAGCGCGAGCAATGGCGGCTTCAACGGCGGCTTTGCGCGGGTCTACCGGCTGCGCGTTTGCTTCTGTCGATGATGT
>JALAGK010000050.1 GCA_022712475.1 Enterobacteriaceae bacterium | reverse complement strand
TTAGCAGGGGAGCGCCTTCAGCCTCTCGGCCACCTCACCTCGCGCCTCTTTCGAGTGCTTCGAAGAGCTACTTGCTCATCGTCGCTGCGATGGCGCACATATTACTTTCTGGTACTTATAAGTCAAACAATTTTTCCCAACTATGAATTGATTGCACACTTCACGCTCAATTGGCTTGCTTTCTCAACAAACCGCTTGTTTTATCAACGATAAAAGGTCGCTCAAAAAGATACGCGTAATACCCTCAACGTTCAATTTCACGCAGAGTTTATGCTTGCCACAGGCCACAGATAGCACCAGAAATCACAGAGAAGAGAATAAGAGGAAAATGGGAGTAAGCGAAACGGGAGAAAAAAGACAAAGGAGGGTTGCGCCCCGCTCTGGTTAGCGAGGCGCACAAACCTTAGTAACTGGTCTGCTGAGACTTCTCAGCCTGAATGCGCTGGTAGATCTCTTCACGGTGTACAGAAACTTCTTTCGGGGCGTTCACACCAATACGAACCTGGTTGCCCTTCACCCCTAGAACTGTCACGGTGACTTCATCCCCAATCATGAGGGTTTCACCAACTCGACGAGTCAGAATCAGCATTCTTTGCTCCTTGAAAGATTGAAAGAGTCGGGTCTCTGTATCCCGGCATTATCCATCATATAACGTGAAACGGTAAGTGATGACAAATGCACTGAGGCACCTGTCTTCATCACACTGTACTCATTTATACCTAAGTTTAGCCGATATGAACAACTTCAACCTGACTTTGATCATTTGATGCAAAAGCGCCATAACCAAGTTGAGGTTATGACGCTTTCAAGACTTATATTTTGCTACAGTCTGGACGCAACCCAGCTTTCAACGCTGGAGAGAGCACCCGGCAGCGCTTTCGCATCGGTACCACCGGCCTGAGCCATATCCGGACGACCGCCACCTTTACCCCCGACCTGCTGAGCCACCATCCCAATCAAATCGCCTGCTTTAACACGATCGATCAGGTCTTTGGAGACCCCAGAAATCAGAGAAACCTTATCACCTGACACAGTCGCAAGGACAATGACCGTAGAACCAAGTTGGTTTTTGAGGTCATCAACCATCGTGCGCAGCATCTTCGGTTCAACGTCGCTCAGCTCACTGACAAGAACTTTTACACCCTTAATATCGATGGCTTTGCTGGAGAGATTTGCGCTCTCCTGAGCCGCCTGCTGCTCTTTAAGCTGCAGCAACTCTTTTTCAAGCTGGCGTGAGCGTTCCAGCACAGCACGAACTTTCTCGCTCAGGCTGTTGCTGTCGCCTTTCAACAACTGTGAAATTTCATGCAAGCGATCGCTTTGAGCATGTAAAGATGCGATAGCACCTTCACCTGTCACCGCTTCAATACGGCGTACACCCGCTGCCGTGCCAGATTCAGCAACAATACGGAACAGACCAATATCCCCGGTGCGGCTGGCGTGCGTACCCCCACACAACTCTGTTGAGAAATCACCCATGCTCAGCACGCGAACGCGCTCATCATATTTCTCACCAAACAGCGCCATCGCGCCTTTCGCCTTCGCAGCCTCAAGATCCATAATATGGGTTTCAACAGGCAGGTTACGACGAATCTGTGTGTTGACAATATCTTCAACAGCACGAATCTCATCTGGCTTCATCGCTTCAAAATGCGAGAAGTCAAAGCGCAGGCCTTTATCATTTACCAGCGAACCTTTCTGAGCAACATGCGTGCCCAATACCTGACGCAGCGCAGCATGCAACAGGTGGGTTGCAGAGTGATTCAGGCGAATGCGTGCACGACGTGCTTCATCAACATCAGCCTGAACACCGTCATTCATTTTCAACACGCCAGAGGTAAGCTTACCAATGTGGCCAATGGCCTGGCCATATTTCTGCGTGTCCTGCACCTGGAAACTAAAGCCCGTACCGGTCAGAACACCTTTGTCTCCAACCTGGCCACCAGACTCTGCGTAGAAAGGCGTTTCGTTAAGAACCACAACGGCTTCCTGGCCCGCAGTAACCTGCTCAACGGCTTTACCGTCCACAAACAGGCCAGTGACTTTGCCAGTCAGTGCCAGGCTGTCGTAGCCTTTAAACTCTGACGCGCTGTCAACGCGGATCATGCTGTTATAATCCGCACCAAAACCGCTGGATTCACGGGCGCGGCGGCGCTGCTCTTCCATTGCTGCTTCAAAACCAGCTTCATCAATCTTCAGATCGCGCTCACGGCAAACGTCAGCTGTCAGGTCAACCGGAAAGCCGTAGGTGTCATACAGGCGGAATACGGTTTCACCGTCCAGGGTATCCCCTTTCAGCTGTGACAATTCTTCGTCAAGCAGCGCAAGCCCACGTTCCAGCGTGCGGGCAAACTGCTCTTCTTCCGTTTTCAGTACCTGCTCTACCAGACCCTGTTGACGCGCAAGATCTTCACCCGCGCTACCCATGACGGCAATCAGCGGTGCAACCAGTTTATAGAAAAAGGCGTCTTTCGCACCCAACATGTTTCCATGACGCACCGCGCGACGAATGATACGACGCAGTACGTAGCCACGGCCTTCGTTAGACGGCGTCACGCCATCGGCAATCAGGAAGGCGCATGAGCGGATATGGTCGGCGATAACACGAAGCGATTTATTAGACAGGTCAGTTGCGCCGGTAACTTTTGCCACAGCGTCAATCAGCGTGCGGAACAAATCGATATCGTAGTTGGAATTCACATGCTGCAACACAGCCGCAATGCGCTCAAGGCCCATGCCGGTATCTACAGACGGCTTAGGCAGCGGCTCCATCGTACCGTCAGACTGACGGTTGAACTGCATGAACACAATGTTCCAGATTTCGATATAGCGGTCACCGTCTTCTTCCGGGCTTCCCGGTGGGCCACCCCAGATGTGATCGCCATGGTCGAAGAATATTTCAGTGCAAGGGCCGCATGGACCGGTATCGCCCATTTGCCAGAAATTATCAGATGCGTAAGCTGCGCCTTTATTATCACCAATACGAATAATGCGCTCGCGTGGCACACCGACTTCTTTTTCCCAAATTTCGTAGGCTTCGTCGTCGGTCTCGTAAACAGTCACCCACAGACGGTCTTTAGACAGGTTGAACCACTTTTCACTCGTTAGCAGTTCCCAGGCAAAATTGATAGCATCGTGCTTGAAGTAGTCGCCAAAGCTAAAGTTGCCCAGCATTTCGAAGAAGGTGTGATGGCGAGCGGTATACCCCACATTTTCGAGGTCGTTGTGCTTACCGCCCGCGCGCACGCAGCGCTGTGCGGTGGTTGCGCGAGAATAGTTACGCTTGTCGAGCCCAAGGAAGACATCCTTGAACTGGTTCATCCCTGCGTTAGTAAACAGCAGAGTAGGGTCATTACCGGGAACCAGAGAGCTGCTGGCAACGATCTGGTGTCCTTTACTGTGAAAAAAATCGAGAAACGCCTGACGGATCTCAGCGGTGCTCTTGCTCATAAATTTCCTGAAAGAAAGCTTATCTAATCGTTGTGGACCTGGCCGCGTAAACGCTTACACTCTACCCGACCGGTTTGTGCGTAAAAGTGGGTGATAAGATATGTTTTCTGGCAGGCGAAGTAAAACCCCTGGTGTGCTAAACGTTAAAATTTCGGTAAATAGACTGGATATCTTCCATATAGAAGCCACGATACAGTAAAAAACGCTGCACTTTCGCCTTCTCCGGGAAGTCCTCTGGCAGCGGCGAGCCAAATTTTTTCTCTGCCATCGTCCGAGCCTGGGCCTCCCAGTCTGTCTCGCTTGCAGCTAAAGCAGCATCAATATATTCACGTGAAACGCCTTTTTGCTGTAACTCCTGGCGAATACGTTGCGGGCCATAGCCCTTTCGACTGCGCCCAGCCAGATAGCGCTGTGCAAAGTGCCCATCATCAATCCAGTGATGTTCCAGGCATTGCGCAATCACGCGTTCAAGGTCATCCGCCGTAGCATCACGCTCGTCTGTGCCATCACCCAGTGTTGCCGCAAGTTTACGTCGTAATTCCTGCTCGCCGTGGTCGCGCATTGCCAGTAAGCGCATAGCGCGATCGAGTAGTCGAGCAAAGCCAGAACGGCGGGGAGAAGGTGCAGACATGGGTAAATTCCGATAACGGCGTTATATCAGGCAGGTATAAAACAAACGGGGCTGCGTTCGCAGCCCCGTAAAACATCAGAAATCCTGATCGGTTTCCGCGACGTCTTCGCTCAGATCATCTACGGCAAAGTCAGGTTTGTCATCCGGGTTGTTTAGCAGCGTCTCGCGCAACTTTTTCTCAATTTCGGTCGCCATTGCTTTGTTTTCTTTCAGGAAGTTAGAGGCATTTGCCTTACCCTGACCGATTTTTTCGCCGTTGTAGCTGTACCAGGCACCCGCTTTCTCAATGAGTTTATGCTTCACACCCAAGTCCACCAACTCGCCGTAGAAGTTGATACCTTCCCCATAGAGAATCTGGAATTCAGCCTGTTTAAACGGTGCCGCAACCTTGTTTTTAACAACCTTGACGCGTGTTTCACTACCGACGACGTTCTCCCCCTCTTTCACCGCGCCAATACGGCGAATATCCAAACGCACAGACGCATAGAACTTCAGCGCGTTACCACCAGTTGTGGTTTCCGGGTTACCGAACATCACACCAATCTTCATACGAATCTGGTTGATGAAGATAAGCAGGGTGTTGGACTGCTTCAGGTTACCAGCAAGCTTACGCATTGCCTGGCTCATCATACGCGCCGCAAGGCCCATATGAGAATCGCCAATTTCACCTTCGATTTCTGCTTTTGGCGTCAGTGCTGCAACGGAGTCAACGACAATCACATCAACGGCACCAGAGCGCGCCAACGCGTCACAAATTTCCAGCGCCTGCTCACCGGTGTCCGGCTGAGAACACAGCAGGTTATCAATATCAACGCCCAGCTTGCGTGCATACACAGGGTCCAGCGCGTGTTCAGCATCGATAAATGCACAGGTCTTACCTTCACGCTGTGCTGCGGCAATAACCTGCAGAGTCAGCGTAGTTTTACCTGAAGATTCCGGCCCGTAAATTTCCACGATACGGCCCATCGGCAGGCCACCGGCGCCCAGTGCGATATCCAGTGACAGAGAACCGGTAGAGATCGTTTCTACATCCATAGAACGGTCTTCACCCAGGCGCATGATGGAGCCTTTGCCGAACTGTTTTTCAATCTGGCCAAGTGCTGCCGCTAACGCCTTTTGTTTGTTTTCGTCGATAGCCATTATTACTCCTGTCATGCAGCGCAACTGCGCTACTCTGTGTCTTAATCTGGTGTGGGTCAGTTGCGCTAATTATACTGTATGATTGTACAGTATCAAGTGTTTTGTAGAAATTGTTGCCACAGCGTTTGCAGGGCAAAAGCCGTTGCCTGACGGCGTACGGCTTCACGGTCTCCCGCAAAACATTCGCAGCGGGTGATAACGCCACCGTGCGCATCGGCAAAACCAAACCAAACGGTGCCGACAGGCTTTTCGAGGCTGCCGCCGTCAGGCCCGGCGATACCGCTTATTGAAACAGCATAATCCGCCGCCGCCGCCAGTTGAGCCCCACGAGCCATCTCCTGTACTACCGCTTTGCTTACCGCGCCGTGTTCAGCCAGCGTCTGCCCTGAAACACCAATCATCTGTTCTTTGGCTTCATTACTGTAAGTTACAAAGCCACGCTCAAACCAGGCGGAACTACCCGCAACGTCAGTGAGCACCTTCGCCACCCAACCACCGGTACACGATTCTGCAGCCGTGACTGTGTGCCCACGCAGTTTCAGACACTGCCCGACCTGGTTACTCAGTTGCAACAGTGCTTCATCATTCATGACGTTACCTCGGCACGTTGAAAGCGAAAAATAGCGGCCTGGCCCGCACCATCAGCTACAAGTAGCACCAGATCTCACGGCAAGTTATAGCCAGACCAGCCTTTAATCAGCGCTGCGTACTCACGCAGCGCATGTTTTAGCGCGCCAGCGCCACTGCCTGTCCAAGCTGCCATACCGCCATCGCGTAGTGCGTACTGTGGTTATAGCGCGTGATTGCATAGAAGTTCGGTAAACCGTACCAGTACTGGTAGCGGGTGCCGATATCAAGACGCAGCAGACTCACCTGAGTGTGCCCCGTCGGCTGTTGTGGCGACAGGCCCGCTGCTGCCAACTGGCTGATGGAGTATTTGGTATTGTAGCCAGTCTCAAGACCTGGTGCGGCACCGTTAGCTTCCACGGCTACCTGGTCGCCTTTCACCCAACCGTGGGCTTTGAAGTAGTTCGCCACGCTGCCGATAGCATCAACTGGATCCCACAGGTTAACATGACCATCACCATTAAAGTCCACGGCGTACTCTTTAAATGAAGAAGGCATAAACTGTCCGTACCCCATGGCCCCCGCAAACGAACCGCGCAGAGACAATGGGTCATTACCTTCCGTGCGCGCCATCAGCAGAAATGTTTCGAGTTCACCAGCGAAATATTTGGCACGACGCGGATAATCAAAGGCAAGGGTTGCCAGCGCATCAATAATGCGCGTTTTGCCCATCACGCGACCCCAGCGTGTTTCCACACCAATAATACCCACAATAATTTCTGGCGGTACTCCGTACACCTGCCAGGCGCGGGTTAGCGCATCCTGATACTGGTTCCAGAACGCCACACCATTTTGCACGTTATCCGGGGTAATAAATTTACCACGATAGCGCAGCCACGCGCCGTTTGGTCCGCTCGGCGGCGCTGTTGTCGGAGCCTGTCTGTCCATCAGGCGCAATACATAATCAAGGCGTTTTGTTTGCGAAAAAATCTCATGCAGCTGCTGCCTGTCGAAGCCGTGAACACTAACCATTTTATTAATGAATTTCTCGGTCTCAGCATTCGTCGCAAAATTGCCACTAAGCTGCATGTTGTTGTGTTGCGGCTCCAGCAAAAACCCGCCCTGTGGCACAGGGGCAAAGGCACTCGCAGCCTGCTCCTGCGTTTGCGGTTTGCTGCTGCAGGCAAAAAGAAGAAACAAAACGGGCAAAAGTGAAGCATGACGTCGACTGAGCATGAAGTGTCCCTGAACATAACCTCAAAAGTAGGCGTTAATGGTAAATGGTTACCGGGAAATTGAGAAAGAATATCCGCGGCTTTTTATGACGAAATTTACTGATTCAGACAGTATCTCGAAAGCTCACTGAAGAATGCACTTTTGTTGCACATTGATTCACGTGTTCATTCGTACTTTATCCTGCGTTGCAGGCTTCGCTATTATAGTCAACCTGTAGCTATACCTGGCATCCGGCTATCTTCATCACCTTCATCGCGTCTACAGGAATGTGGCGTTGTACGTAACAGGGAATCTTCATGATGCCAATCAGGAACGAAAAAGATCACGCTCGGAAATCAACACACCGGAAATGCTATAAGTACAACCGAGAATTTTGACACCCGCACACTCATGAGGCAGCAGTGCTTGCATCCAAGACTCGGCATCCAAAAATTCTGCTGTTCTACCAAATGGGCAACTTCTTTGAGCTGTTTCAGGAGAACGCGCGACTGCTGGTTATCACCCTGACCCAACACTGCGTTTCCCACGGCGAACAGATTCCGTTAGCTGGGGTGTCCCACCAGGCAGTGAAAAATTATCTGGCTACGCTGGTAAAGCATGGCGAGTCGTTGGTTATCTGCAAATAAGAGAGGCAATCCGGCTGCCAACAACGGTGATGTGGACGCAAAGTGGTATGCATTGTCAGGCCGGTCAGCGACGAAGCGCTGTTGCAGGAGCGCCGGGACAACCTGCTGGGGCGTTCTGGCAGGATGCACAGGTTTGGGTTCACCACACTCAACATCCGCTCTGGGCGCTTTCACGTCTCGCAACCGGAAGACCGGGAAGACCGGGACGACCGGGTGGCCAACTGCTGTATCCGGAAAACTTCAGCGCCCTGGCTCTCATTGAACAGCGCCGACGACCGTCGCAGGAGTTTGTGCTGGAAACTACCCACCGATGGTTGAACAAGCCGTCCAGTTCCTGCGAGCTCACCAGATTCGGTGTCGAGTAAGTCACACAGACGTATGTTAGTGTATCCTGCCCCCGGACAGGCAGCAGAAAGGGAACATGAGGGATGCCCCGTCGCAATCTGCAACTAATACAAAGTTTGTCTGCTTGCACGGAAATCGTCCTAACCACGATGTTCAACATCATCACTCACGGGAGCACAGTGCATATCATAATGCCTTTCGAACTGTCTTCCTGCTGACCGACGGTGCTGAATCAGAAGGACGATATTCCTCACGACTTCGCCGATCCGTTGTTGCCGCTCGGCGTGTAAATTAACTCACCCTCTCCATCGCAAGCCCGAAGGCAGCTCTACTGTTTCATTCCTATCAGAATTAATC
>JALAGK010000479.1 GCA_022712475.1 Enterobacteriaceae bacterium | reverse complement strand
TGATAAACGGACCGTTAAAATTGCTTTTTAACAATGCATTAACACTAAAACTCATAAGCTTTAGCAGTTTTTATGGTCAAAGCGGCACTTTATTCGTTTTCTTGATGACGCGTTCAGGTAGACACTGCCGCTGTATTAAAAACATAAACCGGGAGCAGACAGCCGCTATATTTCAATGCAATAATCGGCGGCTGATGAGAATTATAGAGCAACTTGTTTCGTTCACACTTTTGCGCATGGCGAAGGATTAATTGTATGAAGCTTAAGAATACCCTTCTGGCAACTGCCCTGTTTTCCGCAACGGCTTTCTCCGCCCAGGCGGCGACGGAGCTGACACCAGAGCAGGCGGCCTCTCTCAAGCCTTTCGAACGTATTACGCTAACCGGACGTTTCAATG
This sequence comes from Enterobacteriaceae bacterium, assembly GCA_022712475.1. Lineage (GTDB taxonomy): Bacteria > Pseudomonadota > Gammaproteobacteria > Enterobacterales > Enterobacteriaceae > Tenebrionibacter. Next base: position 2,492 of record JALAGK010000479.1, on the reverse strand, counting down.
CGCTCAATGAAGCCGCGAAAGCCGTTTCCCGTCGCGCAGACGATATGGGTGCCGCCTCTTTCTACGTGGTTGATACCAGCGACGTGGGCAACAGCGGCAACTGGCGCGTAGTGGCCGATGTCTACCGTGAAGACGCACCAAAAGCAGACAAGCCAGAAAACCGCATCATTAACGGCGTGATGGAACTGCCTAAAGAACAGGCTTATGCACTTCAGCCGTTTGATACCGTTAGCGTCCAGGGCTTTTTTCGCAGCCAGCCGGATGTCAATGACGCCATCACGAAAGAAGCAAAGCGCAAGGGTGCTGCGTCTTTCTTTATTGTGCGCCAGATTGATACCAACTCCGGTGGCGGCAATCAGCAGGTCACAGCCTATATCTATAAAGCGGATGCTAAAAAACGTGTAGTACAAAGCGCAGATGCTATTCCCGCTGACTCTCAGGCTGGTCGCGCTGCTATTGCTGCAGGCGGTACTGCTGCTACACAGGTTGAGATCCCAGGCGTTGCCTCTGCCGATATGCCAAGCACTGACGTAGGTCGCTTCTTTGAAACCCAGACCTCTAAAGGTGGGCGTTACACTGTCACGCTGCCTGACGGCACTAAAATTGAAGAAGTGAATAAAGTCACCGCCGCACAGATGGTACCGTTTGACAGCATCACCTTCACTGGCCACTTCAGCAGCATGACTGATGTGTCTTACAATGTTGCCAAACGCGCAGCGAAGAAAGGCGCGAAGTACTATCACGTTACCCGCCAGTGGCAGGAGCGTGGTGGCAATATGACCGTCAGCGCTGACCTGTTTAAATAATCACATACTGCGTTACCCGGGCAGCCTGAGGCTGCCCATTTTTTTACCACTCATCACCCACGCCAACAGTTCTCATTGCAAGCCGGATTCGCTGTCCGTAGAATCGCGTATCTTTAGTACGATCCGCTAGATTTATGCGCCAGAGCGACATAATTATTCCGGATCCCCCGTCTTACTGACAGGATAACCATGGAAAAGAAACTGGGCCTTGCCGCCCTTACCGCACTGGTGTTGAGCTCAATGCTGGGCGCAGGTGTATTCAGTCTGCCACAGAATATGGCTCACGTAGCGGCCCCTGCTGCACTGCTTATCGGCTGGCTGATAACAGGCGTTGGGATCCTACTACTGTCGCTGGCCATGCTGGTACTTACGCGCCTGCGACCAGAACTGGACGGCGGTATCTTTACCTACGCACGAGAAGGCTTTGGTGAACTCATCGGCTTTTGCTCAGCGTGGGGTTACTGGCTGTGTGCCGTTATCGCTAACGTCTCTTACCTGGTTATTGTCTTTTCTGCCCTGAGCTTTTTTACCGATACGCCAGAGCTGAAGCTCTTTGGTGATGGCAATACCTGGCAATCTATTATCGGCGCCTCGGTGCTGCTGTGGTTTGTACACTGGCTGGTCTTGCGTGGCGTACAGACTGCCGCCAGCATTAACCTGGTTGCCACGCTGGCTAAACTGCTGCCGCTGGGGCTGTTCGTGGTGCTGGCGATTGCTGCCTTCAGTCTCACTACCTTCACACTTGATTTTAGCGGTGTAGAGTTAGGCGTGCCGGTATGGGAGCAGGTCAAAAACACCATGCTGATTACGCTTTGGGTGTTTATTGGTGTTGAAGGCGCGGTGGTGGTTTCCTCACGCGCGCGTAACAAGCGCGATGTGGGTCGAGCCACACTACTGGCAGTATCGGCGGCGCTGACCGTTTATCTGCTGGTCACACTGCTCTCACTGGGGGTTATCCCTCGTAGCGATCTGGCGCAGATGCGTAACCCGTCAATGGCCGGATTGATGGTGCATATGATGGGCTCCTGGGGCGAAATTGTTATTGCCGCCGGACTGATTGTGTCGGTATGCGGCGCCTACCTGAGCTGGACTATCATGGCCGCCGAAGTGCCTCTGCTGGCCGCCACGCATAAAGCATTTCCCAAAATCTTTGCTCGCCAGAATCAGAATAACGCGCCATCAGCCTCACTGTGGCTGACCAACATCAGCGTACAGGTCAGCCTGGTACTCATTTGGCTTACTGGCTCCGATTACAACACACTGCTGACCATCGCTTCAGAAATGATTCTGGTGCCGTATCTGCTGGTGGGAGCATTCCTCGTTAAAGTCGCCCGCCGCCCGCTACACCGGGCGATTGGTCTTGGCGCCAGCGCCTACGGTCTGTGGCTGATTTATGCCGCCGGGCTAATGCACCTGCTGCTCTCAGTAGTCCTGTACGCGCCGGGTCTGCTGGTATTCCTGTACGCCCGTTACAGTCACCAGCACAACAACTCGCTGAATATGCAGGAAAAGACTATCATTTTGCTGATGCTTGTCGCCGCATTTCCGGCGACCTGGGTTCTGGTGGGGTAAGTTTTGGCCCCATCATCGCAATGGGGGCAAACACATGGGTAAAAAACTACAGCGTCCTGTCGTTATCACCGGGGGCGGACGCCGCATCGGGCTGGCGCTGGCACACCATATTCT
>JALAGK010000049.1 GCA_022712475.1 Enterobacteriaceae bacterium | reverse complement strand
CGCGGCATTCTGCCTGCTGTCGCGAGGTGGCGTATATTACCGCCTTCCTCTTCAGAGTCAAGTGATTATTTTCACTTTCCTCCGCCTGACGGGCCGGTTTGTAAGCCGTTGTGCCGTGTCAGTGGAGGCGCATTATAGGGAGTATTGAGATGCAGACAAGCGTTAATTGAAAAAAACTTACCGTTCGCTTACTTTTCGGGCACAACGCTGAATAATGCTACGTATTGCGTGTTAACTGAGCAATATCATGAGCAAATACCGTCACATCCTGCCAGTTGGTATAAACCACTTCTTTGCTAGTATCCGTTTCACCGCCTGTCATTTTCATGATGAGCCGAATCATAAAGCGGTCATACCATTTATAACGAGGGTAACGTAGCGCGCCAGCAAACACCGAGCAGAGATCCGGACGCCAGGGGGAGTCAATCAGGAACTTGCGGGTATAGGAATTGGTTTGCGGTGAGCGCTTCTCTGGCTTGCGTGCAACAAGGTTAACGGAGAAGAACGCCCCCGGGCGCGCATTTAGCGCATCGGCATGCTTATCAACAAAGGCTTTCAACCCTGGATGGAAATGGCCGTAGCGAATAGATGCCCCGATAACGACTTTATCGTAGGCGTTCCAATCCACATCCTCGATGCGATGGAGATTAGATAATTGCGTCTCAACCCCTTTATCCTGCAATTCTGTTGCAATATTGGCCGCGATTTCGCGGGTTTGCCCATCCCGGCTTGAAAACAATATGAGGGTTTTCACATCTCTCTCCAATTATTCGCGCCAGAAGGTTGGCGTAAACAGTACTAACAACGTGAAGACTTCCAGTCGACCAAACAGCATATTTGCCACCAGAATCCACTTTGCGACCGGGTTCATACTGGCAAAATTGTCCGCAACCACCCCGAGTCCTGGCCCCAAGTTATTGAGCGTGGCAGCCACGGAAGCAAAAGCCGAGAAATCATCCACACCGGTGGCGATAATCGCCAGCATACTGATAATGAACACCAGCGCATACGCAGAGAAAAATCCCCATACAGCTTCGAGAATTCGCTCCGGTAGCGCACGGTTACCAAGCTTAATGCTGTAGACCGCGTTCGGGTGAACAAGGCGTTTAAGTTCACGGTTACCTTGCTTAAACAACAGCAGAATGCGAATTACCTTGAGTCCGCCACCGGTCGAACCGGCACAACCACCAATAAATGCCGAACACAGCAGCAAAACCGGTAGGAACAGCGGCCATCGGGCAATACTGTCCGTGGTGAACCCCGCGGTACTTGCCATTGAAACCACCTGGAAGAAGGCCTGGTTTAGCGTCTGCATGACGGAACCGTAAACACTGTGATACCAGAGCACCAGCGTACAGATAACAACCAGTGACAACTGCACACCGATAAACATGCGAAACTCCGGGTCACGCCAGTACACTTTAAGGCTGCGCCCACTTAGTAAAGAGAAGTGCAGGCCATAGTTACAACCAGAAATAAGCAAAAAGATGGCAATAATTGTGTTGATGGTTGGACTATCAAAATAGCCAACGCTGGCATCGTGGGTAGAAAAACCGCCGATAGCGATAGTCGCAAAACTGTGCCCAATGGCGTCAAAGGCGGGCATCCCGGCAAACCAGAGCGCCAACGCACAGGCGACAGTCAGCAGCACGTAAATGAGCCACAACGTTTTTGCCGTTTCGGCAATACGCGGGCGCATCTTATTATCCTTAAGCGGGCCAGGCATTTCTGCGCGATATAGCTGAAGTCCGCCCACACCAAGAATAGGCAATATTGCCACCGCCAGCACGATTATCCCCATACCACCAAACCACTGCAGCATCTGGCGATAGAACAAAATCGCATGTGGCAAGGAGTCCAGCCCAACCAACGTGGTGGCACCAGTGGTGGTTAACCCTGAAAAGGATTCAAAGAAAGCATCGGTAACAGAAAGGTTTGGTCGTTCAGAGAAAATAAACGGCAGCGCACCCACGCTGCCCAGCACGGTCCAGAAGAGCACAACAATCAGGAACCCTTCACGCGGCTTTAATTCGTTTTTCTGGTGACGGTTAGGCCACCAGAGCATCAGCCCAATAACCACAGCCACGAAAAACGTTTGGGTAAATGCGCGTCCTGCGCCGTCGCGATAGATAAGCGCCACTAGCCCGGGAATAAACATCGTGCCGGAGAAAAGAATAACCAACAGGCCCACAATTCGGGTTATGGCGCGAAAATGCATTTCAACCGCTTCCTTTGAAGTCGAGGAAAATAGGGAGAGGATTATTATTCAACGGGCGATAAATGCAACGCACCGCGACTCATATCCGCGAGCCGAGCCGAGAACTCGGCCGCTTTATTGTGCGGCAACGCCACGTTCAGTGCGACCTCGGCCCCAAAATCGCTTTGCACAATCAGCCCCTCAAACTGTTTGAGCAACGCTTCAACACCTGCCAGCAGCGCGTAATCACAGCGCAAAGTATATTCCGTAAGCGGCACTTTACGAGACGTCGCTAACTGATTAATCGCCTGCTGCACACCGCCACCGTAAGCTTTGACCAGCCCACCAGTGCCAAGTTTTATACCGCCATAGTAGCGCACCACAACCGCGGTAATTTCACCCACGCCGCTGCCCATAAGCTGGGCCAACATTGGCTTGCCTGCCGTGCCCGCAGGCTCTCCGTCATCGGAAAACCCAAGCTTTTGCGAATCATCCGGCGCACCCGCCACCCATGCCCAGCAATGATGTCTCGCATCCGGGTGTTCTGCGCGGGTACGCTCCACAAAAGCTTTCGCCGCCTCTACGCCATTGG
>JALAGK010000048.1 GCA_022712475.1 Enterobacteriaceae bacterium | reverse complement strand
CATAAAGAAAAAGAGTTTACCTTTAACAGCATTCGCCAGCTTAAGCGCAACCGTCTGTTGTGGAGCACCAGTTTGAACGTGGACGGGATGAAGACCGGTACGACGGCAGGAGCAGGATACAACCTGGTGGCATCGGCAACACAGGACGATATGCGTCTGGTGTCTGTGGTGCTGGGCGCGAAAACCGACGCCATTCGCTTTCGCGAGTCGCAGAAGTTGCTGACCTGGGGTTTCCGCTTCTTTGAAACGGTGACGCCAGTGAAGGCGGACACACCGTTTGTGACACAGCGCGTGTGGTACGGTGATGTGAAAGAGGCGAAGCTTGGTGCAGGCGACAGCGGTTCGGTGACTATTCCGCGCGGTCAGCTTAAGAATCTGAAGGCAAGCTATACACTGAGCAATACTCAGCTCACGGCACCGCTGAAAAAAGGTCAGGTGGTTGGCACTATCGACTTCCAGCTTAATGGTAAATCCATCGAACAGCGTCCGCTGGTAGTGATGGAAGCGGTCAATGAGGGTGGTTTCTTCAGCCGTATCGTTGATTTTGTTATGATGAAACTCAACGGCTGGTTCGGTAGCTGGTTCTCCTGATAACCGGCTTCGCAATCGGTACGTAAAAAAACGCGCCGCCAGAGGCTATCTCTGGCGGCGCGTTTTTTATGAGGGTTTTGGGGCTGAAGATATGTGGATTTACCAGATAAGCGTAATACCCTGCGTTTTTGCTTGTTCGGCAATCTCCTGCGGCGGTGCGGCGTTACTTATCAGCACGTCAAAGGCTGACAGCGGTCCCATGCAGGCTGGGCGCACTTTGCCAAATTTACTGTCATCCACGACCAGCACGCGCTTTTGTGCGCTCTCCAGCGCCCAGTGTTTAACCGGTAGTTCATCAAGGTTAAAGCAGGTAGCACCAGGGCCGGGATGGATACCTGCCGCTGACAAAAATGCCAGGTCCGGGCACAGGTTTGCCAGCGTTTCACCGAAGTTGAGTGGGCGGAAAATAGCACTGCCAGGGTGGAACTCACCACCGCACAAAATGACCCGGCATAACGGTTTTTCACGCAGTGCCAGAAAGGTATTAAGCGAGTAACAGACACCGGTAAAAGGCAGGTCATTATCCAGTGCTTCAATGATGAACGGTGTGGTGGTGCCGCAGTCAAAAAACAGCGTCTGATATGGTTTAGCCAGCTTCGCAGCCAGTCGGGCGGCGTGGCGTTTTTCTTTGACGTTGCGACTTTTCTGGTCGTTTAGCAGGTAGTGAGTTGCTGCGCCGCGAGCCAGTACCAGATGGCCCCCCAGCAGGGCAACAGGGGTATCCTCATCGCTCACATCGCGGCGGATAGTCATTTCGGAAACCCCGAGCTGGGCCGCGGCTTCCCTCAGGTGAAGTTTGTCACGCTGGCGCAACGTCTGTAGCAGCCAGTCGATGCGTTTCTCACGGCGTGATTCCATAAACTCCCCCAGTAAAACGGCGCCTTTCCGTCAGGGAAAGGCTTCTGGGCGCTATCTTACCGGGGCGTCAGGCGCTAGTCACGTACCCAGCCTTTACGAATAGGCAAGGCAAAACAGATGCGGTAGAGACGGGATAATTTATCTAACAGGGCCTCACCCCAGCGGTTCCAGATAAGCTGGGCAATCAGGCAGCCGCACAGGCTGGTGAGCAAACCACCGACCATATCCAGAGGCCAGTGCACGCCGAGATATACACGGGACCAGGCTATAGCACAGGCGGCGATAAGCAATACAATACCTGCCAGCAGGCGATACCAGAGTAAAAAGGCGAGGGCAAACGCAAAGCTGGCGGTGCCGTGATTACTTGGGAACGAGCTGTCTGGTGCGTGTTGCAGGAAGTTGTAGCCAACATCAACTGCGAAGGGGCGCGGGTGCGGCAACAGCTGGCCCATGAGCCATGACAGGCAGAGACTGACAACAAGCGCAAGCGCCGTTTTTACCACCAGCTGGCGGCGGGCATGGATTTCGCGGCGTGGTCCCCATAGCCACATCACTACCACTAGTAGCGGCATCACGTAAATCAGGTCGCGGGCGATAAACTGTGCGGTATCAATCTGCCAGTCGGCAGACGATGGCGTGGCGTTAATCAGCAAAAACCAGTTGCGATTGAGTGTCTCTAACATATGACTACTTTCCCTTCTCTATAAAAGCGGTTGTAAAACCCCAGCTCACAACCTGGGTCAACCAGACCCACCAGCCCGCCCACAGATTGTGGGAAAAAAAGTGTGCGCCGCGCATCACCTGGCCATAACCCATCGCCAGCCCGAGCGTGATGCCGATAACCAGCCATAGCCAGGCAAGCCGTGGGCGCTCGCGATAGTACAGAAAAAACAGCGCCATTGTCATAAAGCCGCTCGAAGAATGGCCGCCCGGAAAGCACAGCCCCGGGCCTCTGTTAGCGGGCACTTCGCCAAGTAAAGGAAATCCGACGGCGCTACCGCCGTATTCAACCAGGCTCCACGGACAGGAGTGCGCGCTAACGGCTTTGAGCAGGCCGACGGTTAACGCGCCCAGTCCCATCATCAGCGCGACAGTAACCTGGCGCGGCTGACGTTTTACCAACCCGCGGATAAGCAGGAACGCTGCACCCGCGATGATAATGTCCTTAAGTAACCGATGGTTGAGCCTTTCCAGCCAGATATTGTCTTGCCAGGCAAAGCGCATCGTTGCGCTATCAAACCAGTAACCAGTCAGCGCACGATCGAGCGCTTCGTTGCGCGCCAGCCACAAAAACAACAGGCCGGTGAGCGTCAGCGCCAAAAGCTGGTAAAGGTAAAAGCTCTGCGGCAGTCGGTAAAGGGAGTTTTTCTTATTAATCAAGTTGCCAGAGCAGTTGATTGTTTCACCATTAGGGGGCATAAGCCGCTCCACAGCAAGTCAGGTGCCGCAATCTTGGCACCGGAAAATGAAGAAAAACTTAACCAACACACTTAATAAGACAAATTACTCACGGGCGGTCATAATTTACCTGTGCCACGGGACACATTTTCATTACACTCTGCGCTTTTTCCGTTAACGCGAGCTGCTTATGCATACTGCTTTAGCTAAGCCCCTCGGGCGTCAGGCGCTGTTATTTCCGCTTTGTCTGGTGCTCTACGAGTTTTCTACCTATATCGCCAACGATATGATCCAGCCCGGTATGCTGGCAGTGGTTGAGCAATATGAGGCTGGTGTGGAGTGGGTGCCCACCTCAATGACCGCCTATCTGGCAGGCGGCATGTTCCTGCAATGGCTGTTAGGACCGCTTTCTGACCGTATCGGGCGTCGCCCGGTCATGCTCACCGGTGT
>JALAGK010000047.1 GCA_022712475.1 Enterobacteriaceae bacterium | reverse complement strand
GAGTAACACCATGGCTTACAAACATATTCTTATCGCAGTCGACCTCTCGCCAGAAAGCAAAGTGCTGGTAGAGAAAGCGGTATCGATGGCGCGTCCGTATAACGCGAAAGTTTCCCTGATTCATGTTGATGTGAACTACTCCGATCTCTACACCGGCCTGATTGACGTTAATCTGGGCGATATGCAAAAGCGTATCTCTGAAGAAACGCACCATGCACTGACGGAGCTGTCTACTGGCGCAGGCTACCCAATTACCGAAACCCTGAGCGGCAGTGGCGATCTGGGTCAGGTACTGGTTGATGCCATTAAAAAGTACGATATGGACCTGGTAGTTTGCGGACATCATCAGGATTTCTGGAGCAAGCTGATGTCATCTGCACGCCAGCTTATCAACACTGTCCATATCGATATGCTGATTGTGCCGCTGCGCGACGAAGACGAGGATTAACACTCAGACACGCCAGCGTAAGCGCTATACCATACGCCGGTCAGTGACTCACTGACCGGCGTTTTTTGTCCCTCAGGCATAGAGCAGCCTGCCTGTTAACGCAGGTACTGCACTTCAATACCACGCTGAGCGGCAATCCCGTTCAACAGCGTGTCGATTTCCGGGTCGTGCCTGTCGCCTTCCCGGCTGTGCACCATCAGGCGGCTTTCTTGCGGTAGGGTTGCCAGTTGACGCCGCAGCTTTCTGGCATGCAGAAAGCTCAGACGCTGATGAAACGACAATTCAAAATAATCACCACGGTCTTCAAGCGAGATAGCGCGAGGCCGCTTCGCACCCAGTTGGTTTGCCAGGATTTGTGCCACCAGCCCCAGCGCAATGCCGCTTAGCATATCCAGCCCGATGATGCCGCCAATGGTCACCAGGAAAGGGATAAAGCATGTCAGTCCCTGACGCCACTGCAACATAAACACCTTCGGCGCGGCAAGCTTATAGCCGGTTGCTATCAGGATAGCAGCCAGCACCGGCATCGGGATAAGACTCAGTACACCGCTAAACCACATGACCGCCGCAGCAAGTAGCAGGCAGTGAACAATCACTGACAGGCGGGTACGCGCCCCGGCGTTCACGTTCACCGAACTACGTACAATGACGGAGGTCACCGGCAGCCCGCCGCACAGGCCGCTGAGAATATTCCCGGCCCCCTGAGCATACAGTTCACGATTGGCAGACGGCTGCGGGTTTTGCTCTTTAAGCTTTTTGAGCGCTTCCAGGCTCAGCAGCGTTTCAAGGCTTGCCACCAGCGCAATAGTCAGTGCAACCGTCCAGACCTGCGGGTTCACCAGCGCATTTTGCCAGTCCGGATGCGCCATCACCGCCTGCCAGGCCGCCAGGCTTGCCAGTTTTGGCAGTTCAATAGTGGTGACATCAGAGGCCTCGCCCGCCATCAGTGATAAACCAAGCGCCCCAAACACCACCGCAATCAGCGGTCCCGGGAGCAGTCTAAGCACAGGCTTGCGCCTGATGACCGGTAACTCCCAACCAAACAGAATCACCAGTGCCAATACGCCCAGCGCCAGAGAGGCTGGTGAAAACGCTCCGCTCACCTTATCAAGCGAGGCCGCAACCGGTACTTGTTGAATAATCAGCATAATACCAATGGCCGCCAGCATCCCGGCAATGACGGCCCCAGGCACCAGCGCAATCCAGCGTCCTGCCTTAAGCCAGCCCATTAAAAGCTGCATGCCGCCTGCCAGCACAATGGCGCTCAACAGCTGTGGGTACGACCCCAGATCAGATGCCGCCACCAGAATAATTGTCACCAGCCCTGCCGCTGGCCCGCTCACCGCGTAGCGTGAAGGACTCAGAATGGCGACCAGCAGTCCACCGGTCACACCGGTGACAATGCCCAGTACAGGCGGCAACCCGCAGGCCTGAGCAATCCCAAGGTTCATCGGCAACGCGACCAGAAATACAATCATCCCGGCCAGCAGGTCGCGACCAATCCCTGCGATATTCATTCTTCCGTCCTCCCATGCGTACGCATTAACTCTTTCAACTGCCCTGACCCAATGTCAAACACGCAGCCCCACAGCGTCAGACTCTGTTGTTGCCCCCATGCCTGTTGCACCACAGGCAATGCCTGGAGGCGTTCAAACTGAACCCGCAGATGTGCCTCAACCAGCTTATCGGCCACATCCGCATGGCACTGACAGCCTCCCAACCCTGAAATATCTGCCTCCAGCCCCTGGCGAAGCGCACTGACACGGCGCTCAAGTGGATTGCAGGCAGACAGACCGGCTGATTCTTTCATCTTCAGCGCCGCCAGCACGCCACCGCAGCCATAGTGTCCGCACAGGATAATGTTGGTGACATTAAGCACATCGACGGCATACAGCAGTACACTCATCAGGCTTTCATCGTCCTGTGAAATCATATTTGCAATATTACGGTGTACAAACAGCTCACCTATACGTGAGCCGGTCAACAGCTCAGGGGCCACACGGCTGTCAGAACACCCAAGCCACAGCGTATGAGGCTTTTGCCCGGCAATATGGCGAGTGAAAAAAGAGGGATCGCCCGCAACATGCCGACTGGCCCAGCTCCTGTTGCGGGCAAAAAGCGATTCAACGGGGTTCATGATAATAGTCCTT
>JALAGK010000007.1 GCA_022712475.1 Enterobacteriaceae bacterium | reverse complement strand
GCCTTCATCTGCGGCCACGGGCGGTTATCTGCCACCAGCTTGAGCAACGCATCATGCATTACCGCATACTGAGGATGATGCGGGGCCAGCGTCGCCACAAAGTTTGCGACCGTACCGCGGTCAACCGCGAGCTGCCATTGGTTAATCACCGCCAACGGTGGTGTTTGTGACTTATATGGTGTGCTGCTGTAAAGCCAGCGGTTGCCCTGCGTAGGAATAGAAGAGACAAACTGCAGGTAACCCATCATCGCGTCAGACAGAACAACATCACGAGACATGCCGTTCACTTGCGGGTCAGTCAGCAGTTCGACCCAAGCCGTAAACTGAGGCTGAAAGCCAGCAATGGCGACTTCGGCCAACTGTTGCTGAAACGCTCGCACCGCATCCGCATTATCCCACATAGGTTTCATGTCCCTTGCCGCATAAAGCAGCGAGAGCGCGCTCAAGTGAACAGGGGTATAACCGGAAGGGAGAAGAGAAGCGAGCTGAGTTTGACTCTGTGCTGCTGCCATACCTTCGTTTGCCGGCGATGTGCCCATCAAGGCGGCCATAGCGGGTGAAGGTGCAGACTGTTGATTCAGGTTAAAAGGTTGTTCAGGCGCTGCGGCAGAAGCGTCAACTGGAACCACTTCCGGCTCATCGGCCTGTACAGCCAGCGACGACAGGCTAAGGACCAGGCCAGCAGCGATAGCTGACCTTCGAAAACAACTTAATTTCGTAAGCAACATCCCTTGCCTCCTGGTTAATCATTGCCTTATCGGCAGGATTACTCTCAGTATATAAAAGAGCAAAATCCTTCGTACCTGCCATAGTGTAAAGAAATTTAAGGCCAATAAAAATCAAAAAACAAAATTTACCCGTAGGTTACAAAAAAACAGGGCCCTTCGCCTGTTCAGCAAAAGGGCCGTGATAACAACGTTAATTTGCCTCAGGACGCGTCTGCAGCGTCTTGCGCCAACGTCTGCGGCAGCGGTGCAGCAAACCCACGCAGCCCCACCACGTGGACGTGTTCATGGTTTTGAATAACCTTACGCACCAGTTTATAGGTCGTCCCTTTTTCCGGGCTGATATTTTCCGGTGCAGCGATAATCAACTGCATCTCCAGACGCTCACACAGCTCAAACAGGGTATTGATAGAGCGGGCATCCAGACGCGCGGCTTCATCAAGGAACAGAAGACGGCAAGGAGAGATATCTTTGCCGCGCAGACGACGTGACTCTTCTTCCCAGGACTGCACCACCATCACAAGAATAGACATACCCGTACCGATAGCTTCACCGGTCGACAACGCCCCGCTCTCAGCGCGTAACCAACCGTCAGAACCACGGTTAACCTCAACTTCCATTTCCAGATAGTTGCGGTAATCCAGCAGCTCTTCCCCCATGGTTTGTGGTGTGCGGTTACCCATCTCAATTTGCGGGTTCAGACGCTGCCACAGTTTCGCCAGCGCTTCAGAGAACGTTAGACGGTTGCTGTTAAACAAGTCCTGATGCTGACCGTGCTCTTCAGAGAGCACATCCAGAAGCGTAGAGTGGGTTTCACGTACGTTGACGTTCAGTCGCACGCTGTTGACCTGACCAAAGGAAACACTTTGCAACCCCTGGTTGAGCATACGAATACGGTTCTGCTCGCGCTGAATGGTTTTGCGAATGATGTTAGCCACGCTGCGTGAGCTGATAGCCAACTTTTGCTCGCGGGCGGTCAGCTCTTCTGTCAGGCGGCTGAGCTCAATTTCCATCTGTTCAATGGCTTCAACCGGGTCATCGGTGCGAATAATATCCTGGCGGATACGCTCGCGCAGATGCTGGTACACCGCCACAAAGAACTGAATCTTACGCTCAGGGCGTTTCGGGTCTTCAGAAAGACGTAGCACATCGCGCAGGTGTTCGTTATCTGCAACTGCCAGACGCAACGCACCGAGCGCCTTATCCGACATAGAGCGTAAATCATCGCCGGACTCATAGGCCAACTCACGGCGGTGCAGACGGCGCTCAACGCCATTTTCTTTCACCATGCGCATGACCGCACACCAGCCCGCCTTCGAGGTGACGACCTGCTCGCGCTTCTCAAAGTAGTCACGCTCATGGCGTTTAATTCGGCGGGTCAGGTTCTCCATTTCTGCTTCACAGTAGGTCAGTTGCTTCTCAAGCTGACTTCTACGCGAACGGTTGTTACTGAGCGCCATATGCAGTTCATCGCGACGCGCTCTGGCACGTTCTTCGGCACCTGCATCGGCACGAACGCCAATATCCTTCAGTTCTTTATACAAATCAGCAAGCAGTTCGCGCTTGGTGTCATACGAACTTTTTAGCGACGCCAGCAGCTGGCTGTACTGACCGAGCTGGGCTGCGTGAGTGCGCAGCGCTTCACGGGCGCGGGTACGCTCCGTTTCAGCCTGCTCGAGGCGCTGGCGCAGCTTCTCATTGAGATCGCTGTTGCCGCTGAGCATTTGCGCCGAGTCGCTGTAGCTAAAGTGAGCGCGACGCTGCACTACTTCGGTTAGCGTAAACGCCTGCTGACGAGCTTCACGCTGGGTTTGCTGCGCGTACTCATAATCCTGCTTGAGCTGTTCAAACTGCTCAGGGTCGTTTTGCAGCACCGAGGCAACTTGCTCAAGCTTCGTAAGCTGATTGCCGTGTTGCTGGATAAAATGTGTGGCTTCCTGCGCTTCATCCAGGCGCTCCTGGATTTCATCGCGACGGTCAGCAAGCGTGTCATCTTCCAGCAGATTCAGGCGCGGCAACAGACGATTGAGCTGAGCAACCCCCTCTTTTGCCTGCTCAAACTGGCTACGCTGCTGCTGGTTGTCGTTCTCGTGGGCGCTAATTTCACGCTCGATTTCGCTACGTCGGCTGTTTAGCTGGCGGATTTCCGCTTCCGGATCGTCCTCAAACGCGACGGACAGATGCTGGCCGATAAAACGACTGAAGGCCTGATGCAGACGTTGGGTCTTCTGCACATCAAAGGACAATGTGGCGTAGCGCTCTGCCAGGGTTTCACGCTCCGCGTGCAGTGCCTCAATGCGACTTTCACGCGCAGCACGACCAAAGAGCGGCAACGTCGGAAAACGCGAGTAACGCCACTGGCGGTCCGCCACTTTCACCACAACGGCTTTTTCGAGCTCTTCGGCGCTAAATACACTATCGTCAAACGACTGCGGGTCGCCTTCAATCAGGTATAAATCTTCAGGGCAATCTTCGAGATCTTCGAGCTGCTCGCGCACCAGCGACAGATCCGGCACCACGATGGCGTGGCGCGATGGTCCGTACAGCGCGGAGAAGTATGGGGCATCTTCAAGGCTGACATCATCATAGATTTCAGACAACAGCACGCCGCCAAAGCGCTCGGCCCGGGCGTTCAGACGCGGGTCTTCTGCACCGCCTGG
>JALAGK010000478.1 GCA_022712475.1 Enterobacteriaceae bacterium | reverse complement strand
CTTTTACTCGTTTCCATTGCGGCGGCGGTCGCCGTGGTTATTGCTGCTCTACTATGGGCCCGGTCACCTGACTACCGCGTACTTTACAGCAATATCAGCGATCAGGACGGCGGCGCAGTTATCGCGCAGCTCGAACAGATGAACGTACCGTACCGCTTTAGTAATACCGGCGGCGCGATTATGGTTCCGGCTGATAAGGTACATGACGCGCGTCTGAAACTGGCCCAGCAGGGGCTGCCCAAAGGCGGCGCTGTTGGCTTTGAATTGCTGGACAAAGAAAAATTCGGCATCAGCCAGTTTAGTGAGCAGGTTAACTACCAGCGTGCGCTGGAAGGCGAGCTTGCCCGTACGATGGAAACGCTTGGCCCGGTGCGCAACGCGCGCGTACACCTGGCTATCCCCAAACCTTCACTGTTTGTGCGTGAGCAAAAGCAGCCGACAGCGTCTGTTACGCTGAACCTGTATCCGGGTCGTGCAATGGACAACGGTCAGGTAAGCGCGATTGCCTATATGGTATCAAGCGCGGTGCCGGGCCTGCCTGTGGGCAACGTGACAGTAGTCGACCAGAACGGCCGCCTTCTGACCCAGTCAGGCGGTGACGAACAGTCACTGAACGCCTCACAGCTGAAATACGTCGCTGAAGTGGAAGCTGACTATCAGCAGCGTATTCAGTCCATCCTTGCGCCGATGCTCGGTAGCCAGAATGTGCACGCGCAGGTAACCGCACAGGTTGATTTCTCAACCCACGAGCAGACCGCGGAACAATATCAGCCGAACAACAGCCCGGACAAAATGGCGCTGCGTAGCCGCCAGACCAGCCAGAGCCAGCAGGCCGGCATGGGTTCTGTGGGCGGCGTGCCGGGGGCGCTGAGCAACCAGCCGGCGCCACCGCCGAGTGCACCGATTGAAACCCCGGCAGCACAGGGCCAGGGCAATGCTAATGCAGGCAATAACAATGCCGCCGCAGGCAACAACACGCAAACCACAACGCAGACCGGCCCGTACAACAACCGTAGCGATGAAACCGCCAACTATGAAGTTGACCGTACGTTGACCCATACCAAACGTGGCAAAGGGGCAATCGAACGCCTGTCTGTTGCGGTGGTGGTGAACTATACCAATGACGAAGAAGGCAAGGCGGTAGCGCTGACCCAGGCGCAGATGGACCAGATTAATCAGCTGGTACGTGGCGCAATGGGGTATTCCGAAGACCGTGGCGACCACCTGAGCGTGGTGAACTCACCGTTTAGTGACAACAGTGAATTCAATGTCGAACTGCCGTTCTGGCAGCAGGACAGGTTCTTCGATCAGATGATGACGGCAGCGCGCTACTTGCTGGTACTGCTGGTGGTCTTCCTGCTGTGGCGCATGGGTATTCGCCCACAGCTGGAGAAACAGCGTGAGCTGACCCGTTTGCGCATTGAAGCTGAAAAAGAAGCGCAAAAGGCGAAGCCGGAAGCACCGCGTCAGAACACCCGCGCCGAACTGGAAGAAAGCGCCCGTGCACAGCTACGTACGGAAACCGAAATCCACAGCCAGAACATTCGTAACATGGCCGATCAGGAGCCGCAGGTGATTGCGCTGGTGATTCGCCAATGGATTACTAAAGAGCAGGGTAAGTAATGAATGCTATCGAAAAGAGCGCCATCCTGATGATGACGCTGGGTGAAGTCCGCGCGGCAGAGGTGTTTAAGCATCTCAATAACCACGAAGTCACCCAGATCAGTAGCGCAATGGTTAACCTGACCAGCTTTACCCATGAACAGCTGGCAGAAGTACTGCGTGAGTTCCATAAAGATGCGGCCGAGTTTGCCGCTCTGAGCGTGAACACCAGCGACTATGTGCGCGGCGTGCTGGTTAAGGCGCTGGGCGAAGAGCGTGCCTCCAGCCTGCTCGAAGATCTGCTGGATCAGCAGAGCGGTACCAACGGTATCGAGACGCTCAATTTCATGGAGCCAACGACGGTATACGACCTGATTCGCGACGAACACCCGCAGATCATCGCCACCATCCTGGTACACCTCAAGCGTGGCCAGGCAGCGGACGTGCTTGCGAAGTTCGACGACCGCGAGCGCAACGACATCATGCTGCGTATTGCCACCTTTGGCGGTGTACAGCCTGCGGCATTGCAGGAGTTGACCGAAGTGCTCAACAACCTGCTCGACGGCCAGAACCTCAAGCGCAGCAAAATGGGTGGTATTCGTCCGGCGGCGGAGATTCTGAACCTGATGAAATCGCAGCAGGAAGAAGCTGCTATCGAAGCGGTACGCGAATACGACGGCGAGCTGGCGCAGAAAATTATCGACGAGATGTTCCTGTTCGAAAACCTGGTGGAAGTGGAAGACCGCAGCATCCAGCGTATTTTGCAGGAAGTGGAAAACGAATCCCTTATCGTTGCGCTCAAAGGTGCCGAACAGGCTCTGCGCGACAAGTTCTTCCGCAATATGTCTCGTCGCCAGGCCGAGATCCTCAACGAAGATCTCAGCTCGCGTGGCCCGGTACGTATGTCTCAGGTCGAAACCGAGCAGAAAAATATCCTTATGGTGGTGCGTCGCCTGGCCGAGAGCGGCGAGATTGTGATAAGCAGCAGCGAGGACGAGTATGTCTGATGCCCGTCTTAAAGGCAGCTGGCGTCGCTGGATGCCAGATGATCTTAATGACCCGTTCGCCTCGCTGGACAACGTACCCGCAGCACCGCTGGTTGATGATGCTGAACGCAGCGTAGAAGACACCAAAGCGGAGCTTCAGCGTCTGCGTCAGCAGGCGCAGCAGCAGGGTTATAACGAAGGCCTGAAAAAAGGCGAAGAAGAAGGTCGCATGCAGGGCTACGCGAGCGGTCTTGAAGAAGGAAAAGCCGCAGGCATTGAGCAAGGGCTGGCACAGGCAAAAGCCGAACAGCAGGCCGTGACCGACCGCTACAGCGCGCTGCTGGAAGATTTCAACAACACCATGAAAGGTCTGGATGACGTCATTCCGGCACGTCTGGTACAGATGGCGCTGACCGCTGCACGCCAGGTGATTGGCCAGGCGCCAATGACCGATGCCAGCGCGCTGGTGGAGCAGGTGCGTAAGCTGTTGCACGAAGAAACGCTGTTTAATGGCCAGCCGCAGCTCTGGGTCAGTCCGGATGATTATCCGCTGATTCAGGAGCAGCTCGGCAGCACACTGGAGCACCACGGCTGGCGTTTGTATTCTGACGGTAAAGTAATGCGTGGCGGTTGCCGCATTTGCTCAACCGAGGGCGAGCTGGACGCCACGCTGAACACCCGCTGGGACGCGTTGTGCAATCTGGCACGATCGGAGTCACCGTCATGACCGCACGTCTTGACCGCTGGCTGAGTTCGCTCAGCCAGTCTGAAAAACAGATGAAACGCCTGCCGCCGTACCGTCAGTATGGCAAGCTGACTCGCGCTACCGGTCTGGTGATGGAAGCCACCGGCCTGCAATTGCCCATCGGCACCACCTGCATTATTGAGCGCAGCAACGGTGTGAGCATCGATCAGGTCGAAAGCGAAGTGGTGGGTTTTAACGGCCAGCAGCTATTCCTGATGCCGCTTGAAGAAGTAGACGGCATCCTGCCCGGTGCGCGCGTCTATGCCCCCGGCATGATGAACGGCCTGCCGCCGGGTAAACAGCTCCCGCTGGGTCCGGCGCTGCTGGGCCGTGTGCTCGATGCCAGCGCCCGTCCGCTCGACGGTAAACCGGCACCTGATACCGGCTACCGCGCTCCCTTAATTACTCCGCCGTTTAACCCACTGCAACGTGTGCCTATCCATAATGTGCTGGATACCGGCGTGCGTGCCATTAACGGCATGCTGACCATTGGTAAAGGCCAGCGCGTGGGCCTGTTCGCGGGTTCCGGCGTAGGTAAAAGCGTGTTGCTCGGCATGATGGCGCGCTACACCCAGGCTGACGTGATTGTTGTGGGTCTGATTGGCGAGCGCGGGCGCGAAGTAAAAGACTTTATTGAAAACATCCTCGGTGAAGAAGGCCGCAAGCGTGCGGTGGTGATTGCTGCACCGGCTGATGTGTCGCCACTGCTGCGTATGCAGGGTGCGGCTTACGCCACGCGTATCGCTGAGGACTTCCGCGATCGCGGCAAAGACGTGCTGCTGATTATGGATTCACTCACTCGCTATGCGATGGCGCAGCGTGAAATTGCGCTGGCTATCGGTGAGCCGCCGGCCACCAAAGGGTATCCGCCGTCGGTGTTTGCCAAGCTGCCTGCGCTGGTGGAACGTGCCGGTAACGGTACCAAAGACGGCGGTTCGATAACCGCCTTTTATACCGTACTGACGGAAGGTGACGATCAGCAGGATCCGATCGCCGACTCCGCGCGTGCGATCCTCGATGGTCACGTGGTGCTCTCGCGACGCCTGGCTGAAGCCGGTCACTATCCGGCAATTGATATCGAGGCCTCGATAAGCCGTGCGATGACTGAGCTGATTACGCCCGATCACTACAAGAAAGTGAAAAATTTCAAACAACTGCTTTCCAGCTACCAGCGTAACCGTGACCTGATTAGCGTGGGCGCTTATGCCGCCGGGACTGACCCGCAGCTGGATCAAGCTATCAGACTGTATCCCAAAATGGAGTCCTGGTTGCAGCAGGATATCTACGAACGCAGCGAGTATCAGGAATCGTGTGAAGGGCTGTTCGCGCTCTTCCCCGATTCGCCCTCTCAATAATGGCGGAGTGACCTATGGCAACAGCCTCACCAATGGACACCCTCAGGGAAATTGCGGAAGACGCGTTGCAGGAAGCCACAACGCAGCTGGGAAAGATGCGCCAGGCCTGTTCACAGGCCGAAGAGCAGCTTAGCCAGCTGGTGAATTATGAGCTGGAATATCGCCAGCAGTTGCAGCAGAACATGACCAGTGACGGCATGGCGGCAACGAACTGGATGAATTATCAGCAGTTTATGACGTCGCTGGATAAGACGCTGGAACACCATCGTCAGCACGTCTCACAGTGCCAGCAGCGCGTAAGTCAGGCGCTGAAAAACTGGCAGGAGAAAAAACAGCGTCTCAACGCGTTTGAGACGCTCAGAGACAGGGCGCTGGCAACCCAGCTTCTGAAGGAAAACAAGCTGGACCAGAAGATGATGGATGAGTATGCGCAGCGCGCCACCCTGAGGAAAGAAACACGATGATCCACACCCTTCAGAATAATATCGGAGCGGCGAATATCGCCGCTCTTTCCCCTGAAGCCGGGCTTGCGCAAACGCTGCCCGGCTTCGCGCAGCTTCTGGAATCGCACCTGGGTGATGACGCCGCCGCGATGGTGACGACGATGCCTGAAATGGCAATCCCGGCTGACGAGCTGGCGCAGCAGATTCGCGACATGCTCGAACAGGGCGTGACGCCGGACGGGGTGGCCCTGGAAAGCGGCCAGGTGCAGCAACTCCAGCAGTGGCTGGCACAGGTCAGTGCAGCAACGCCGCTAACGCCGCAGGAAGGCGAAACGCTGATGAAGCACATCGCTGCCGATAGCGCTTCGCGTGAAGCAACCCTCTCCGCTGAGACAGAAATGTTGCTCAACGGCGCACTGAAAACCACGCAGGCGCAGCCAGGTGGTGACACGTCAATGTTTACCGGCACCACAGCACAGGCTCCGACCGGCGGTACATCCATTCCTGCGCTGGTGGCCTCGGCGCTGAATGTCGATAAACGCCGCCAGGGAAATGAACACACCGCCATGCCGGAAACAGCAGCACTTCAGGCGAAAGCCGCACAGACGCAGGCGAGTGATGGCGCACGCGTCGCGCCACTGACCCAGGATGTGAACGTGTCGCAGGCTGGGGCAAGCCCGGAAGCTTCACCCATTAACCCCGCGCTGCTGCGCCTTAACCCGGAAGGCAGCACGACGCTTCCTGCTAATGCACTGGCAACCGCCAGCACCAACGCGGCCCCGGTACTGAGCCAGACCGTGGGAACTGCTGCCTGGCAGCAGGCGCTGAGCCAACAGATTTCCATGTTTACCCGTAACGGTATTCATAATGCTGAGCTTCGCCTGCATCCGCAGGATTTGGGTGCATTACAACTCAACATCCGTATGAACCAGGATCAGGCGCAGGTACATATCGTTTCCGATAACCACCAGGTGCGTGCCGCGCTCGAAGCGGCCATGCCGCAGTTGCGCACATCACTTGCTGAGGCCGGTATTGAGCTTAGCCAGAGTAGCGTGAGCGACGATAACACCGCGCCGTGGCAGGAAGCTGCGTCACAGGCCAATAACGACGGCGAAAAGGGCCGCGGAAACGGTAAGGGTGACGATGGGTTAGCGCAGGAAGATGGCGAAAACAACGCCATTGAGACGCGCACTGTGATGCGTCCGGGTGGTGTCGACACCTTTGCCTGAGGTCGTTTTAACGGTCGAGGTGGTGCCATTTTCCCGTGTTATTCGAACCATTGCTTGCGAAAATTGCTGCGATAATGTGCGCCATATTCCAGAGCCGTCGGTGAAATCTACCGCGGCTCGGGCGCTAATGTTGTTAAAGGATCAAGAAATTCCATGCCAAAGAAAAATTCAGCGGACGCGAAAAAAAGAGGTTCCCTCAGCGCTGTGCTGCTTGCCTGCGTTGCTCTGGGTGCCTGCGCCGTTGCCGGTTACACCTGGTATGAGCTGAAACACGTTAAAACCCAGATAGCGACAGGTGGTGAAGGGCAGCCGGTAGCGGCAAGCCAGATCCCGCTGTATATGCCGCTGGAAACCTTTACCGTCAGCCTCAAGCCGACGGATGAAGACGCAGACCGTGTGCTGTACATCGGCCTGACGCTGCGTTTGCGTGATGAGCCTTCGCGCGAGCTGCTGGAGGAGTTTTTACCAGAAATTCGCAGCCGTCTGCTGGTGCTGCTGTCTCAGCAGACCGCCGACAACCTGGCGACTAACGCGGGTAAAACTGCGCTGGTTGAACAGATTAAAGAAGAGCTGAACAAACCTATTGGCCACCGCTCAGCAGTGGTGACTGACGTGTTGTATAACGCCTTTATACTGCGGTAAATCTCATGTCTGACAGTATCTTATCCCAGGCCGAAATAGACCGTCTGCTCAACGGCGGCAATGGCGCAGAAAGTGAGCCCGCAGCGGAAAGCTCGCTGCCGGACGATAACGTAACGCCTTACGACCCTAATACGCAGCGTCGCGTGGTGCGCGAGCGTCTCCAGTCGCTGGAGATTATCAACGAGCGCTTCGCCCGTCAGTTCCGTATTGGGCTGTTCAACCTGCTGCGCCGCAGCCCGGATGTGACAGTCGGGAACATTAAGATCCAGCCCTATCATGAGTTTGCGCGCAACTTGCCGGTGCCAACCAACCTGAACCTGGTGCACCTCAATCCGCTGCGCGGCACCTCGCTGTTCGTGTTTTCACCGAACCTGGTCTTTATCGCGGTGGATAACCTGTTTGGTGGCGATGGCCGCTTCCCAACCAAAGTGGAAGGGCGCGAATTTACGCCGACCGAGCAGCGAATTATCAAGCGCATCCTGAACATGGCGCTGGACGCCTACAGCGAAGCGTGGAGCACCATTTATAAGCTCGATGTGGAATACGTGCGTGCCGAGATTCAGGTGAAATTTACCAACATCACCACCTCGCCGAACGACATCGTGGTGACGACGCCGTTCTACGTGGAAATTGGTGCGCAAAGCGGTGAATTCGATATTTGTATTCCCTTCAGCATGATTGAGCCGCTAAGGGAGCTGCTGACCAGCCCGCCGCTGGAGAACTCACGCCAGGAAGATGAGAAATGGCGCGATGTGCTGGCATCCCAGGTTAAAGCGTCTGAGCTGGAGCTGGTGGCGAACTTTGCCCAGATCCCAACGCGCTTATCGAAGGTGCTGAAGCTCCAGAAAGGCGACATTATCCCGATTGATGCCCCGGAAAAAACTGAGGTGACGGTGGATGATGTACCGGTGCTTTCGGGTAAATACGGCAGCCAGAATGGCCAATACGCTCTGAAGGTGGAGCATTTGTTTAACTCTGCATTACAGTCCCTGAACGACGAGGAATTACCCCATGAATGATACCCAACAGCCGTCCAGCCCGGAAAAGGAGTCTGTGGACGATCTTTGGGGCGATGCGATGAGCGAGCAGCTTAACGCTGAGAGCAGCACCGTTTTCCAGGCCCTGGATAAAGAAACGCCGCAAGTGAACCTGTCTGCCGATCTCGACCTGATTCTTGATATTCCGGTCAAAATGACGGTAGAGCTGGGTCGCACCAAAATGACTATTAAGGAACTGCTGCGCCTGAGTCAGGGCTCTGTGGTTTCGCTTGATGGCCTCGCCGGCGAGCCGCTGGATATCCTGATTAACGGCTACCTGATTGCCCAGGGTGAAGTGGTGGTGGTGTCCGATAAATTCGGTATCCGCATCACCGATATCATCACGCCGTCCGAGCGCATGCGCCGTCTGAGCCGCTGATGAAAACGCACGTTTCTGTTCCAGGCGCACCGACAGCGGGCGCGCCCGTCGTCACGCCGGGGTCGGTGATGGTAAATGTTGGCGGTGCGCTGGTATTTATCCTGCTGTTTATTCTCGCTATTGCCTTGCTTGCGCGGAAATTTAATCTGACGTCGCTTAAGCACCCAGGTAATCGCCTGCTGAGCGTAAAAAGCCAGTGCTCGTTGGGACAGAAAGCGCAGGTTGCCGTGGTTGAGATTGACGGCAAATGGCTGGTACTGGGCGTGACCGCGGAGCAGGTGACGCACCTGCACACGCTGGACGCACGTCCGGACGAGGTTGAGCCCACAACAGGGAAGCCCGCTGTAGATTTTCAGGCGGCGCTGGGGGCACTGTTGAAGAAGGGTCGTAAACCGGAGTCATCAAAATGAGTTTTACACTGGGCGCTGCCGCCCGCCGCCTTGCCTCGCCTGCGCTTTTGTGTGCGCTTGCGGCCATCCTGCTGCCTGCCCAGGCGGCGTTTGCGGCCGACGCGGGCCTTATTATCAGTAAACCGCTGCCTGGCGGTGGAGAAAGCTGGTCGCTGCCGGTGCAGACGCTGGTGCTACTCACCTCGCTGACCTTCCTGCCTGCGGTTTTGCTGATGATGACCGGCTTTACCCGCATCATTATTGTTCTGGGTCTGCTGCGTAACGCGCTCGGTACGGCGTCGTCGCCGCCCAACCAGGTGTTGCTGGGACTGGCGCTGTTTTTGACATTCTTTGTCATGTCGCCGGTGTTCGACAAAGTCTACCAGGACGCGTATCTGCCGCTGTCCGAAGACAAAATCAATATGGAAACGGCGCTGGAGCGCGCGGCAAGCCCGCTGCGTGAGTTCATGCTTAACCAGACCCGTGAAACCGACCTTGCACTCTATTCTCGCCTTGCTAAAGAAGAGGCGTTTGAAAGCCCGGACGATGTGCCAATGCGCATTTTGCTGCCGGCGTTCGTGACAAGCGAACTGAAAACCGCGTTCCAGATAGGCTTTACCATCTTTATCCCGTTTCTGATTATCGACCTGGTGGTGGCAAGCGTGCTGATGGCGCTCGGTATGATGATGGTGCCGCCGGCCAACATTGCGTTGCCCTTTAAGCTCATGCTGTTTGTGCTGGTAGACGGCTGGCAGCTGCTCACCGGCTCGCTTGCGCAAAGCTTCTTCAGTTAACGAGGAATTACCATGACTCCTGAAAGCGTAATGGCGCTTGGCTACCAGGCCATGCGTATCGGGCTCTCTATGGCCGCGCCGATGCTGATTGCGGCCCTGCTGACCGGTCTTATCGTCAGTATTTTACAGGCCTCTACCCAGATTAACGAAATGACGCTGTCATTTATCCCGAAAATCCTGGCTGTGACCCTGACTGTGGTGTGCGCAGGCCCGACGCTGCTCAATATGTTCCTGGACTATATGCGCACGCTGTTTAACAGCCTGCCGTATATCATCGGCTGACATGTACGATATCGATATCTCGCAGGTGAACACGATACTGAGCCAGTATTTCTGGCCCAGCGTGCGCGTGCTGGCGCTGTTTATGACCGCACCCATCATCAGTGAGAAGCAAATCACCAACCGCGTCAAGATTGGTCTGGCGTTGCTGATTGCCTTCCTGCTTGCGCCGACGCTGCCGCCGGTGCATATCGATATTGTAACCGTGACTGGTCTGTGGGTGGGCTTACAGCAAATTGTGATTGGCGCTGCCATTGGCGTGACCATGCAGTTTATTTTTGCCGCCGTGCGTAACGCTGGTGAGATTATTGGCTTGCAAATGGGCCTGTCGTTCGCGACCTTCTTTGACCCGTCCGGCGGCCCGAACATGCCGGTGATGGCGCGGATTATCAACGTGCTGATGGTACTGTTGTTTCTCGCCTTTAACGGCCATTTGTGGATGATTTCCATTCTTGCCGACAGCTTTACGGTTATCCCCGTTGACCCGGAGCCGCTGCACGGCCTGGGCTTCCTCGCCATTGTCAAAACCGGCGGGATTATCTTCTCCCACGGCCTGATGCTGGGCCTGCCTATTATTACGCTTCTGCTGACGCTCAACATCACGCTTGGCCTGCTTAACCGCCTGACGCCACAGCTTTCTATCTTTGTGGTGGGCTTCCCGCTTACGCTCACCATCGGCATGGTGGCGATGTCGCTTTTGATGTACACCCTGGCCCCGTTTGCGGAATACCTTATTCAGGATG
>JALAGK010000477.1 GCA_022712475.1 Enterobacteriaceae bacterium | reverse complement strand
TTGTTTAGTGGCAAAGGAGAGAGGGATTTCTGTCTTAAGTTTTAAACGTATGATTCCTTATAATGAAGAAATGAAGCGACGTAATGATATTGAGGGGCCGAAAAAATATACGTTAAACCAAGTCATAAAGTTTCAGTCAGGACTATAAAGCGGTCGTTGACAGCCCCCGGCGGTAACCGTATAGTTCGCTCCGGTGCTCAACACACCTTCTCAGAGCGGTTACCGCTCCCGACAGCTTTGCGGTTTTTTTGTGTCCAGATTTCATAGATTATGGTCGGGTGGCGCGTAGCACATAAAACACCCCGTTCGCGGGGAAAGACTACGGGCCGTCTCTGAGCGGTGTTGAAGCACCCGACCACCTTCAACAAATCTCAGAGGACGCAAAATGTACAATCACACTTCTTTAGCTGGCTTGCCGCCAGTCCAGTATCAAAACATCCCGGTAATTACCACTAATCTACTTGCTAACTTGTACGGCACAACTGCACATTCCCTAACTAAAAACCATCGGAGCAATGCAGATCGGTTTGTTGCCGGAAAACACTATTTTAAAATTTCAGGACAGGAACTAATTAGTTTGCAAGTCACTTTTAGAGCCTTGCAAATTTCGGCAAAAACCAGAGCGCTCATCCTCTGGACAGAACGCGGCGCGGCGCGCCATGCAAAAATGCTGGAGACGGATCAGGCGTGGGAGGTTTTCGAAAAGCTGGAGGATTGCTACTTCAACCAGCGCAGCGACGAGCCGCCAGCACCGGCTATGTACATGCCGCCTTATGACTCTCGCATTCTGTGTTACCTGCGTAACGGGCTAGCCGTAGCCTCGTTACCGCTGCGCCCGGACCAGGTAGTAATGACCTTCGATGCGTTCCGCGAGCAGGCGCGGGAGCTGGGCTTTGTGGTGGTCCACCGTGACGAAATAGAAAAAATCATGAACCATTTGCTGGCTGAGTGAACAGAGCGCAATTTTACGCTTTGCTGTAAAATCAATGAATTGATGATGCGAATAAAATCGCATCTGGCCCAATAGTCGGGAATCCGACCAGTAGCACGCCGCATCATGGCCCCATCATAACGATGGGGCTTTTTTATGGACGCAGAAAAGACTGGCCGCCAGGAGGCCTTGAGCGAAAAACTAACGGACGTCGTGTTGTACGAGGCGGACCCGGACAACTGGCCGGGCGCGGCCAGACCGCCGCGCCAGCACAGCCAACAGGAGCGGGGCGATCGCTACTGGTGCAAAAAAAACGCAGCGGCAACGCTCACGCTACTGGTGAAAGTGCATAGTCTGATCGGCCAGCAGCAGCGCGGGAAATCCGGCGCGGGCGACGACGATGAAAAATTCGAACTGGGCCAGCAGATTGCCAGCGCCGAGCGCGAAGCAAAAAAAATCCTTGAGCGTCTGCAAAACGAGAAAAAATGATTTCGTTCGCTGCGTTTTTTCTGCTGTGGGCGCAGCGCATGGGCTGGAAAGTCCCGGACTGTCACTGGCGCGCTGTTCACTGGCTGGAGCACCGCGGGGATCTCGCGGTGCTTCGCTGTTTCCGTGGGTTCGGTAAATCAACAATCCTTGCGGTGTACAACGCGTGGCGATATTACCGCGACCAGTCCTACCGCATTTTGCACCAGTCGGAATCTGACGGCACGGCGTACAAAACCAGCCGAGACACGCAGAACGTTATCCGCAATCACCCGCTAACCAAAGGTCTGCTGCCTGACGGCCAGGGGACCGTTGAACAATGGTGGATTACCGGTGCGCTGGATAAGCGTAACGCAAGCATGTACGCAAAAGGCATCCTGTCCAACGTGACGTCGGCACGCGCCGATGAGTGCCAGAACGACGACGTGGAAGTACCCCGCAATATTCAGACCCCGGAGGCGCGCGAAAAGCTGCGCTATCGCCTGGGCGAACAAACCCACATCCTTGTCCCCGGCGGCCGCAAGTTGTTTATCGGCACGCCGCACACGCATGACTCTTTATATGACGAAATTGAACGCATGGGCGCGGACTGCCTGACAATCAAACTGTTTGGGCGTGAATTTCGAGTTGAGGCAAAAGAGGCAGGCAAAACCCGCTACGATCTGCCGTTCGTGCCGGAGTACATTTTTACCGGTATCCACATCGGCGCGCGCCTGCTTAAAGAGGGTGTCGATTATAAGCTGGTGCCGGGCGGTGTGGAGTTCGCCACCGCGCCGGACACGCTTATTGATTTTTACGCTGACTGCGCCTGGCCGGAGCGTTTTACCCCGGCAGAAATGGAGAAACGCCGCCAGGAAACCCGCACGATTAATGAGTGGGATAGTCAGTACCAGCTACACAGTAAACCTATCGGAGAATCCCGCCTGGACCCGGAACGCATCCGGGAGTATGCCGCAGAACCAGAAATACGCTATGCCAACAAAACCGCATCGATGTGGCTCGGTTCGGTGCAGATTGTTGGTGCTGTCGCATGGTGGGATCCGGCGGTGGGGAAAGACGATGGCGACGACAGCGCGTTTTCTTTGGTGCTCACCGATTCGCGCGGACACCTTTACTGGCATGTCTGTGCAGAGCTAACCGGCGATATTGCAGTATTTGGCGAGTATGAGGACCAGGACAAAATAGTGGGCGGGCAGGTGGTGCAGATCCGGGAAATCGTGGAGCGCTACCAGATCCCGCACATTTACGTAGAGGTAAACGGCCCCGGTTCATTCTCCGGGAAGCTGCTAATACAGGCGCTGCGCGGCATGGGGTGCGGCGTTACTGAAATATTCAGCACCACGAACAAGCAAAAACGCATTCTCGACGCGTTTGAAGCGCCGTTGTCGTCGCGCTTCCTGTGGGCGCATACCCGCGTACTCGACGGCCCGGCCTATAACCAGATGCTGGAGTTTAACCCGGCACTGACCAACCAGCCTGATGATTTCATCGACTCAGGCGCTGGCGCAATCAGCCAGACCCCGATCCGCATCGGGAAATTGGTCGGGAATCCGACCGCA
>JALAGK010000476.1 GCA_022712475.1 Enterobacteriaceae bacterium | reverse complement strand
GTTATAGTTAGCAATTTGCCCGGAGTCAGGCATGGTAACAATCGCCGTGGAACTCCACTTTTCCTTGGCAACAAACAGATATGCTGCTGCCAAAAGGATAAATAAAATCACAAAAGCGATGACAGTAAACTTGCTGCGCCACAGCTGCATCACAATATCCAGCAGGTCAACGTTTTCTGGCTCACGATTGCGGACATCTGCTGTAGAGAAATTTTGATTCATATTGACCTTATCAATTTTTAACCAATATCGCGCAATTCAATATAAGCGGCATAGTATTACATAAGAATAGCTAAACGGGGATCGTCTTCACCAAGAAAATCCATCACGGCAGGAGCCTAGTATTAACATTTGCATTCAGCCAATTGCGATCATTCCTAAATTAGTCATCAGTTTGTGAAGGCTGTTGTCTGACCATCCTCTGAAGGTATTCGCCATATGGCGTTTTACCTAATAAATTCGCTTCATTCAGGACCTGTTGCGTATCTATCCAACCTTTTCTCCAGGCAATTTCTTCCAGGCATGCGATTTTAAGCCCCTGGCGCTTTTCAATGGTGTGCACAAACTGCGAGGCCTCTGTCATACTGTCCCAGGTTCCAGTATCAAGCCAGGCAAATCCTCGCCCGAAAAGCTCGACATTCAAAGCCTGCTCTTCGAGGTACATCTGGTTGATGCTGGTTATTTCCAACTCTCCGCGTGCTGAAGGTTTAACCTGCCGCGCGAACTCACAGATACGCTCATCATAAAAATAAAGTCCTGTCACTGCCCAACTTGATTTTGGGTGTACGGGCTTTTCCTCGATAGAAAGCACTCGATAGTCCCGGTCAAACTCAATGACGCCGAAGCGCTCCGGATCGGTGACCTGATAACCAAACACCGTTGCCCCCACTTTTCGCTGCGCAACCTCCTGAATCCGATGGCCAAAACCATGCCCAAAAAAGATGTTATCACCCAGCACAAGTGCACAACGCTGATTAGCGATAAATTCTTCACCAATAATAAATGCCTGTGCCAATCCTTCCGGCTTGGATTGCACTTTATAAGTGAAGGTCACACCAAATTGCTCACCACTTCCCAACAAGCGCTGGAACGCTGCCTGATCTTCGGGTGTAGTTATAATCATGATATCCCGAATCCCTGCCAACATCAGAACTGATATGGGATAATAAATCATCGGTTTATCATAGACAGGCAGGAGTTGTTTGGAGACTCCGCGCGTGGTGGGGTACAAGCGTGTGCCTGACCCTCCTGCCAACACAATGCCCTTCATTGTCCTATTAGTCATGCCTGCTTCCCCAGTCCCAGCCGTTCACCAGAGTAGCTGCCGTCAAGAATGCTCTCCCACCATTCACGATTTACCAGGTACCATTCCACCGTCTTGCGTATCCCGCTTTCAAACGTTTCTTGTGGTTTCCAGCCAAGCTCATGCTCTATTTTCGATGCATCAATGGCATAACGCAAATCGTGTCCGGGCCTGTCAGCGACGAAGGTAATTAAATCTTCATAGCGTTCAATACCTGCTGGTTTACCCGGTGCCAATTCATTAAGCAACGCGCAGATTGTTCTGACGACATCAATATTGCGACGTTCGTTATGCCCGCCAATATTCCACGTTTCACCCACTACTCCCTGCGTTGCAGCAAGATATAACGCTTTTGCATGATCTTCGACGAAGAGCCAGTCACGAATCTGATTACCTGAGCCATAAACGGGTAACGGTTTACCCGCCAGCGCATTTATAATGGTTAACGGTATGAGTTTTTCCGGAAAATGATAAGGACCATAATTATTTGAACAATTGGTCACAATAGCCGGAAGACCATATGTACGCATCCAGGCACGCACCAGATGGTCGCTGGACGCTTTTGAGGCTGAGTAAGGGCTACTTGGTGCATAGGCCGTATCCTCACGAAATAAGTCACCCGGTTTGTCGAGATCGCCATACACTTCGTCTGTAGAAATATGATGGAAGCGAAAAGCTGTCTTACGCTCAGGTGAAAGTGTGCTCCACCAGTTACGGGAGACCTCCAGCAGCGTATATGTACCAATGATATTGGTTTCTATGAATGCAGCGGGACCATCAATAGACCTGTCAACATGGCTTTCCGCCGCCAGGTGCATCACGACATCTGGTTCAAAAGTCTCGAAAACTTTCGTCAACGATTCTCTGTCACAAATATCAAGGCAATGGAACGCATAACGTGGATCGCTACAAACCGAACGTAGTGAGTTGAGATTACCGGCGTAGGTCAGTTTATCGACGACAGCAACACGGGAATCAGTATGGTTAATCAGATATCGAACGACGGCAGAACCAATAAAACCCGCACCGCCAGTCACAAGAAAATTCATAAACTCTCAGCCCCATAATTGATGGCTTTACCCTGTATAAGCATAGCGTGCAATGGTAGCAAAATGAGGCACTAGGTACAGCTAACAATAAAAAAACCAGCTAAAAATCAGCTGGTTTTTTCAGAACACGGTTCAACAAAAACTTAGTTTTCCAACCACTCAGTGTGGAACACGCCTTCCTTGTCAATACGCTTATAGGTATGCGCACCAAAGTAGTCACGCTGTGCCTGAATCAGATTAGCCGGCAATGCCGCTGAACGGTAACTATCGTAGTAAGAAATGGCAGCAGAGAAAGTCGGCGTAGGTATACCGTTTTGCACAGCATATGCAACGACATCACGTAATGCCTGCTGATATTCATCAGCGATTTTCTTGAAATAAGGTGCCAGTAGCAGGTTGGCAATAGCTGGATTCTCAGCGTAAGCATCGGTGATCTTCTGCAGGAACTGAGCGCGAATGATACAACCAGCACGGAAAATTTTCGCAATTTCACCGTAGCTTAAATCCCAGTTGTATTCCTGAGAAGCAGCCCGCAACTGAGAGAAGCCCTGAGCATAAGAAACAATTTTTCCAAGATATAACGCACGGCGTACCTTCTCAATGAACTCAGCTTTATCGCCAGAAAACGTTTTCACCTGTGGGCCAGAAAGTACTTTGGAAGCCGCAACACGTTGTTCTTTCAAAGAGGAGATATAGCGAGCAAAAACTGATTCCGTGATAAGTGACAGTGGTTCACCAAGATCAAGCGAACTCTGACTAGTCCATTTACCGGTACCTTTGTTTGCGGCTTCATCCAGGATGACATCAACAAGATAATTGCCTTCATCATCTTTCTTAGTGAATATATCTTTTGTGATATCAATCAGATAGCTACTAAGCTCACCTTTATTCCATTCCGTGAATGTTGTGGCCAGTTCATCGTTTGAGAGGTTCAATCCATGCTTGAGTAATGAATAAGCTTCCGCGATCAGCTGCATATCACCATATTCAATACCGTTGTGTACCATTTTTACATAGTGGCCCGCCCCATCCGAACCGATGTACGTAACGCATGGCTCACCTTCTGCTACGGCAGCAATCTGCTTAAGAATCGGCGCAACTAACTCATAGGCTTCTTTCTGGCCCCCTGGCATAATGGAGGGGCCTTTCAGCGCCCCCTCTTCTCCACCAGACACCCCGGTACCAATAAAGTTGAAACCTTCGGCTGACAATTCGCGATTACGGCGAATAGTATCCTGAAAGAAAGTATTTCCCCCATCTATCAGAATATCGCCTTTCTCCAGATACGGCTTCAGGGAGTCGATAGTTTTGTCAGTCCCCTCACCAGCTTTCACCATCAACAGGATGCGACGTGGTTTCTCAAGCGATTCAACAAACTCCTGCACCGAGTAATGAGGAACCAACTTTTTACCCGGGTTCTCGGCAATCACTTCATCGGTTTTTTCACGGGAGCGGTTGAAAACGGAAACGGTATAGCCACGGCTTTCGATGTTAAGCGCAAGGTTACGCCCCATCACAGCCATACCAACAACGCCGATTTGTTGTTTGGACATTACAAACTCCTGTCAGGTGTATTCGCTGTGCCAGTACGCACAG
>JALAGK010000475.1 GCA_022712475.1 Enterobacteriaceae bacterium | reverse complement strand
TTTAATTCCAGGATATCGAGCGAATTATTTAAATATTCGTCGTTATCTGTTTGCGTCTCTTCAACAGCCGCCTGCGCTAATGCCGCATTACCGCGTGTCTGTGGCCGGAATACAGCTACAACGCGGGATTCAGGCGTGTCCGGCTCTGCAATGCGGGGCATAAGCTCCGATATTTCCAGCGCGTCTTTTTGTTTCTGTGCCGCAATAGCCGCGTCCGTGGCCTTTTTAAGCCGTTTTTGCTGGCGAGAGTGCTCACGTCCGGCCTGTGTGTCATTAAAGGCTACAGGCGTCACACACGCAGCGTCACAGATGAATTTCCCGTCGAGCGTGTAGCAATAGACGTTGCCGTGCATGTTCTGCGGGTCGAAGCGGACCACCACCTTTCTGATACTGGCATTCATCAACACCATGTTGTGATAAACGTTTTTAGCACCGCGCAGTGTGCCGCCAGCAGTGAGACTGAACTCGCCGCGCCGGTTCACCGTGACGGCCTCTGCGGGCAGCAGGAACAGGCGCAACTGCTCGGCTGTGGGTTTGCGAACGATGGTTTTAGCAAACTCACGCTCAAACGCCTGGTCAAACGAGAGCGTACCCTCGCAACTCTCGGTTTGCCGTGCAGCGCGGGCGTTAAACATCGCCACACCCTCGGCCAGGATTTCGAGGAACTGCTCGGCCTCAATCACGCGGGAACCGTAATTGTCCGGTTTTGCCATCGGATTTGGGCCTGTATACGCACCAGCAAGCGCCGGATGTTTATCAACGTATTCCTCCAGGCCGCCAACTCCAAAAGCTCGCTCTATGGGTTTTGCCTGCCCCCAGCCTTTACCGGCAACAACGCTGGTCCAGTGGATGGTCGCGCCGATAAGCGGGAAAAGCCCGGTTGGATCGTCCTCACGCACTTTGAATCGGTAGCGATTTTTAACGCCACCGGTCAGCCATTTGTTGGCTGCTGCGCGGGTGTTATCAATCGTGATGTGGAAGTCCTCAGGGATGCCGTATTTTTTAATAACGTCCATGAAAGACAGGCGAATGGAGTCCGTGTTTTCACTAACATCGCAGCGGAAACCAACGATTTTGCGCGTTTTAACGTCCTGCCAGAACCAGGTTTTAGGGCGAATCACCTCGCCGTTAAACCAGCGCACAAACACGTTGTGCTGATAACCGTCGCCGTTAAGCCATTGCAACGCGTCCAGGTGCTGAACAGTGCGGCGCTGTACCGGCAACAGGTGCATAAGCGCGTGTTCGCCCTGGCGGCAGGCCACAGACATTGCCTGGTCAACATTCTGCTGCACACGGCGGTAAGCGGTGGAGTAAGACGGAATGCACCAGCCATGCTCACGGGCCGCCAGAACGAGGCGCTCATAGCATTTGCGGAAAGCGGGTTGCTCCGGGCGCAGGTAATCAGCGAGTAAAAACTGCCAGGCGTCCTCGTCAAATCCGACTTTTTTGGTTTCATGTTTCGAGCCGCCGCGCCGGTCAATCAGGAGCGCGCACCAGTCTGGCTTTGCGTATTTTTGTACCCGGTAATATTTATCACGCAATGATGCGGCGCTAACGTCATAGCGGGCCGCTGCGGTCTGAAATGCAGTTTTAGCCGTTACGCCGCTGCTGATAAGCTCATCAGCCAGCATCACCACCGGGTGCCAGCGCTCGGCGAGCTGGCGCTGTGAATCGGTCGCAGCGTCCCAGCGTTGCCATATTGCGCGGCGCTCAGAATCAAGCGCGCTGGCGGACTGACGGGCAAGTTCAATAATCCCCTGACTGGTCTCAATACTACCGCGTCGCATGAGTAATTCAGCGCGAGCCCCAACCGGCAGAATATCCAGACGGTATTCAACAGCCCTGGAACCTTCGCGCTTCCGAAAAAGCTCCTTACGTCCGCATACAAGGCTTTCAAGCCTGCGACGGACATTAACAGGGGTTGCCGGAAAACCGGACAAACCTATGCAATCCTGAACAGTCACCCATTGACGCACCACGATGTTTTCTCCATTAATACATTGTCATTTCAATAAGGAAATCAATCATGACCTTACATATAACCAGCGAGCCAGCCGATTCATTGCGCCAGAATCCATGCCGCTTCCCGGATGTTATGACGCTGTTCTCAGCGGAGCAGATAACAAAAGAGTTACGTTCACTTTCAGGCCAATTAACCCCTATCGCAGAGACCAAAAAGCAGGTCAGTGATGATGAGGGAACGGCGCTCATTTGTGAGCTGCTGTGGAGCTTGGGACTCACTTCGGAAACCGGTAACCTTTCCGAGTTCCTGGACTCAACCACACCGACTGAGCGCTGGTTGATTCATCAGCGTGTTCAACAGGCAATTGCTGCTGTTGAGTATTCAGCGCGTTGTTTTGATGGCCAAAGTTTGCCAACCGGGTTACTGCTGCCGGTCTCATACCGTTCCCGCATTGAGCGGTTGATTGGTCATGTGGAGCTTCACGTCGCATGGGTGCGAACGCTCGACATATTAAAGTTTTAATACTCATTCACGCTCTCCTTTTACCTGTATCGACTCGGCCATATTTGCGCCGGGTCCATTTCTAAATATTCAGCAATTACCCCCTCATAGCGGGGAATGTGGCTGCGGAACACATTGCGCATCGTGTCGGATCGAAGACCAGCCTCGCGGGATAGTTGCGCGAGCGTCTTGCCTTTCATCCGAATAGCAGCCTTTATCTGCTCCGCGTGCCAGTCTTGGCTTTTTACTGACATCATGCGATCCTAATTAGTTACCGGTTCCGGTAGCCGTTAACGGTTACCGGTCCAGGGATAATGT
>JALAGK010000474.1 GCA_022712475.1 Enterobacteriaceae bacterium | reverse complement strand
GTTCTCTGGTTCTTGCCGTTATTATTGGCCTTGCGGGCGCGGCGGCTAAGCTTTCGCACAACCGTCTGCTGGCATTACTGTTTGAAGCCTATACCACCTTGATTCGCGGTGTACCCGATCTGGTGCTGATGCTGCTGATTTTCTATGGCCTGCAAATGGCGCTTAACGGTATTACCGATGCTATTGGCGTTGCACAGTGGGATATCGACCCAATGGCGGCCGGTATTGTTACGCTGGGTTTTATCTACGGCGCTTACTTCACAGAAACGTTCCGTGGTGCCTATATGGCAGTGCCAAAGGGCCATACAGAAGCGGCCACCGCTTATGGCTTTACTGGCGCGCAAACCTTTCGCCGCATTCTGTTTCCGGCCATGATGCGATTTGCGTTGCCTGGTATTGGTAATAACTGGCAGGTTATTCTCAAGGCCACGGCGCTGGTATCGTTGCTGGGGCTGGAAGATGTAGTGAAGGCTACTCAGCTTGCCGGGAAAAGTACCTGGGAGCCGTTCTACTTTGCTGTGGTGTGTGGCGTGATTTACCTGATGTTTACCACCGTCTCCAACGGCGTGCTGTTCTGGCTTGAACGTCGCTATTCAGTTGGCGTGAAGAGGGCCGAACTGTGATTGAGATTATTCAGGAGTACTGGAAATCACTGTTGTGGACTGACGGCTACCGTTTTACCGGTGTAGCGATTACGCTGTGGCTGCTGATTGGTTCGGTGTTAATGGGCGGTTTTCTGGCGCTGTTTCTCGCCATTGGGCGCGTCTCGTCCAATAAATTTATCTCGCTGCCTATCTGGTTTTTTACATATGTATTTCGCGGTACGCCGTTGTATGTACAGCTATTGGTGTTCTACTCCGGTATGTACACGCTGGAAATTGTTAAAGGCAACGAGTTTCTGAATGCGTTTTTTCGCAGCGGTCTTAACTGCGCGATGCTGGCATTTACGCTTAACACCTGCGCTTATACTACAGAGATTTTTGCTGGTGCTATTCGCTCGGTGCCTGCCGGTGAAATTGAAGCGGCGCGCGCCTATGGCTTCTCGCGCATTAAACTTTATCGCTGCATTATTCTGCCGGCGGCGCTGCGTATTTCTCTGCCAGCCTACAGCAATGAGGTGATTTTGATGTTGCATTCTACTGCGCTGGCGTTTACGGCCACCGTGCCGGATCTGCTTAAGATTGCCCGTGATATCAACTCCGCCACCTATCAACCGTTTACCGCGTTTGGTATTGCTGCGGTACTGTACCTTATCATTTCATATGGGCTGATTAGCCTCTTTCGCAAAGCGGAGAAGCGCTGGCTGCGGCATATGAATCCGTCATCCTCTGTGCACTGAGTAAACGATGTCTGAGAATAAATTAAACGTAATTGATCTGCACAAGCGCTACGGTGAGCATGAGGTGCTAAAGGGCGTGTCGCTCAAGGCTGACGCGGGTGATGTGATAAGCATCATCGGTTCGTCCGGTTCCGGCAAAAGCACCTTTTTGCGCTGTATTAACTTTCTTGAAAAGCCAAGCGAAGGCTCGATTGTAGTGAACAACCAGAATATCAATCTGGTGCGCGACAAAGATGGTCAGCTGAAGGTGGCAGATAAAAACCAACTGCGCCTGCTGCGTACACGCCTGACAATGGTATTCCAGCACTTTAATCTGTGGAGCCACATGACAGTGCTCGAAAACGTGATGGAAGCGCCAGTACAGGTGCTGGGCCTGAGCAAGGCAGAAGCCAAAGCGCGGGCGCTGATGTATCTGGAAAAAGTCGGCATTCACGCGCGTGAGCAGGCGAAGTATCCGGCGCATTTGTCTGGTGGCCAGCAGCAGCGCGTCTCCATTGCTCGCGCACTAGCAATGGAGCCGGAGGTGCTGCTGTTTGATGAGCCAACTTCGGCACTGGACCCGGAACTGGTGGGCGAAGTGCTGCGTATCATGCAGCAACTGGCGGAAGAGGGTAAAACCATGGTTGTGGTAACGCATGAAATGGGCTTTGCACGCCACGTGTCAAACCACGTTATTTTCCTGCATCAGGGCAAAATTGAAGAGGAAGGCACGCCGGAGCAGGTCTTCGACAATCCGCAGAGCGCACGCCTGCAGCAGTTTTTGTCCGGGTCACTGAAGTAGCTAGCTTCTGGCTTATCACCTAAAAAAACGCCGACGTTGTTCGGCGTTTTTTTATTACCTGTATTAGCGCACTACGTCGTGCAGGGCCTCTTCGAGATCAAACCAGCGGAAAATAAAACCGGAGGCTTCCAGCCGTTTAGGTAGTGCTCGCTGGCCACCCAGCACTAACACCGCGGACTCACCCATTGCCAGGCGCAGCGCGACGGCAGGCTGGCGCATAAATGCCGGGCGGTGCAGCACGTGACCCAGCGTGTGCGCGAACTGCTCATTGCGTACCGGATAAGGCGATACCATGTTAAACGGACCGCGCAGATCGTGACTCAAAAGCCAGATAATGCCGCTGACCATATCATCAATGTGGATCCACGGCAGATATTGCCGCCCGTTGCCGCTCGGACCACCCAGCCCTAAGCGGAATAGCGGCAGCAGTTTGCCCAGAATGCCGCCATCCGGGGCGAGCACAATACCGGTGCGCAGCAGGCACACGCGGGTGTGTTCGTTTTGTGCCGCGCTGGCGATTTGCTCCCAACGAGCGCACAGTTTATGTGTGAACTCATTATGGGGAGGCTCTTCTTCGGTGACGACCACTTCACCGAGATCGCCATAATAGCCCGTCGCGGAGCCGGAAATGAGCACTGCAGGTGGCGTCTGGCTGGTTTTAACGAGCTCAACCAGCCTTTCGGTGGTTTTCCAGCGGCTTTGACACAAGCGCTCTTTCTGAGTGGTGCTCCAGCGTTTGTCAGCGATTGGCTCGCCTGCCAGATTAATGACTGCATCAATACCGTCGAGGTTCTCACGCTCATGCAGCCCTTTCCAGACCTCGACGCGAGGGTCGAGCCTGGCACGGGCTTTTGTAGGATCGCGTGTGACCGCAATGACCTCATGGCCCAGCTCCAGTAAGCGTGGCACCAGATGTTGACCGATGAGTCCGGTGGCGCCGGTAATGACTATCTTCATGCGCATCCTCCGCTAGCGCTAACGTTGCCAGCTCATTGCAACAGACACCGAGTCGGCATAACGCAGCGCGTGAAGTTTATCTATTTCTACTTCAGCATAGGTGACCCAGGGATGTTCGCATGCGATATTCAGCACATCCTGCGTCAATTTTTCCAATAGCGCGAAGCGGTTTTCCTCAACGTGGCGAATAATCGCTTTGGTCATGGTGCGATAGTTAAGTACATCATCGATATCTTCACTCACGCGCGCTTTATCGGCGGGGTAGCGTAGTTCAACGTTAATCACCACATCCTGGCGGTTGG
Source organism: Enterobacteriaceae bacterium (assembly GCA_022712475.1). Classification (GTDB taxonomy): domain Bacteria; phylum Pseudomonadota; class Gammaproteobacteria; order Enterobacterales; family Enterobacteriaceae; genus Tenebrionibacter. The sequence goes on along the minus strand of JALAGK010000474.1, from coordinate 2,148 downwards.
CTTTCTCTTCTTCGTTGATACCAATATAGGTGCGCAGGCGCAGATTTTTTATGCGGATAATGGCGTCTGGCTGATGTGACATGCAGGTGCTCCCGGTAGGTTTGAGTGCAATATCATACATGAGCTTCACGCAGCCGCCCACGCCTGCTCCCGCCAACAGAAGAGTGGGCTAGCGCCGTCTCGCAAAAGTACGTGGCAGAGGCCAAATTTTGAGTATAGTTTTTACCTGCGGAACATAAAAAGAGGTGGCCATGAGTCAGACAGAAATAACGTTGTGGGGCGATGAAAACGCATTTAGCCCGTATGTGCTGTCGGTGTATGTGGCGTTGATGGAAAAGGGTCTGAGTTTTACCCTTAAGCGCGTAAGCCTGGCAAACGAGGAACACTTATCGCCGCAGTGGCGGGGGTACAGCGCGACGCGCCGGGTGCCGCTGCTGGAGGTCGACAGCTTTGCACTGAGCGAATCGTCGGCGATAGCGGAATATCTGGAAGAGAGATTTGCGCCGCCGGTTTTTACACGCCTGTATCCGCATGAGCTTGAAAAACGTGCGCGTGCGCGCCAGGTGCAGGCATGGCTGCGAAGCGATTTGATGGCTATTCGCAGTGAACGCCCAACGGAGGTGGTCTTTGCCGGTGAAAAGCGCCCTGCGTTGAGTGATGCCGGGCAGCGAGATGCACAGAAGTTGTTGGCGTTAGCGCAGGAACTGCTGGCGCATGGGCAGCCGAACCTTTTTGGTGAGTGGTGCATTGCCGATACTGACCTGGCGTTGATGCTAAACCGGCTCGTATTCAACGGTGACGACGTGCCACAGCATCTTGCCGATTACGCCGACTTTCAGTGGCAGCGTGCGTCGGTACAGCGCTACGCCGCCTTGTCAGCAAAGGCTGAACCCCAGCCTTAAATCCGTTATTATTGCGAACTGTCTGATTCACCTGGAGGTTGACGAATGAAACTGATGTTCGCATCGGACATTCATGGCTCGCTACCCGCAACGGAGCAACTGCTTACACGCTTTGCGCAAAGTGGTGCGCGCTGGTTAGTACTGCTGGGCGACGTGCTCTACCACGGTCCTCGTAACGCGCTTCCTGAGGGCTATAATCCAGCGCAGGTGGCCGAGCGCCTGAATACCCAGGCAGAGCGGATCATTGCGGTGCGCGGCAACTGTGATAGCGAAGTGGACCAGATGTTGCTGCACTTTCCCATCACGGCCCCCTGGCAGCAGGTTTTACTGGCGCAGGGTAGGTTGTTTCTTACCCACGGCCATCTGTACAGCCCTGAAAATCTGCCACCGCTCGCTGCTGGCGATACGCTGGTCTATGGCCATACTCATATTCCGGTGGCTGAACGCCGTGACGATGGCATCACGCTGTTTAATCCCGGCTCGGTGAGTATCCCAAAAGGTGGTTTTGCCGCCAGCTACGGTATGCTTGATGGTGCTGTTCTGAGCGTTCAGGCACTGGAAGACGACGCGGTTATTGCACGCGTTGAGATTACGCCGTAAGTTACACCGGACAGCGCCTGGCTTCACGGTCTGAGCGGGCCGCGTCCTGAATATCAATGCGCCAGCAGAGCGCCCGAGACAAAGAAGGTTTCCCGATGGTGGAGCAGAGTCAAACTGGTACTGAATGGGTGGACATCGTTAATGAAGATAACGATGTCATTGCGCAGGCCAGCCGTGAGCAAATGCGGGCACAGCGCCTGCGTCACCGCGCGACCTATATCGTAGTTCATGACGGAATGGGAAAAATTCTGGCGCAGCGCCGTACCGAGACGAAAGATTTTCTGCCCGGTATGTTGGATGCCACCGCGGGCGGTGTGGTGCAGGCTGATGAACCGCTGCTGGATTCAGCGCGTCGCGAAGCGGAAGAAGAGCTGGGTATTGCAGGCGTACCGTTCGCTGAGCATGGCCAGTTTTATTTTGAAGACCAGAACTGTCGTGTCTGGGGCGGGTTGTTTAGCTGCGTGTCGCACGGGCCGTTTGCGCTCCAGGAAGAGGAAATCAGTGAAGTCTACTGGCTGACGCCGGAAGAAATTACCGCACGCTGTGATGAATTTACGCCGGATTCGCTGAAAGCGCTGGCGTTGTGGATGAGCCGCAATGCCGGAAACGAACCGCGCAAAACTGGAGACGCAGGGCAGGAGAGCAC
>JALAGK010000473.1 GCA_022712475.1 Enterobacteriaceae bacterium | reverse complement strand
TTGGTATGTGTATTATCCAGCGGGTCTTTACCGGTGTAACCGCCGACCCACGGTTTAACCAGACGTGCGTTTACGTAATAGAACAGCGGCGTAATCACCGAGTCTTTATCCAGTTGCTGCTCGGCCTGGTTATAAATCTCGGCTCGCTGTGCGTCATCCGTTGCCTGCAACGCCTGAGCCAGCAGTTTATCAAACGCCGGGCTCTTATAATGTGAGGTGTTGTTAGAGCTGTCGGAAAGCATGGTGTTCAGGAATGCCGTAGGTTCGTTGTAATCGGCACACCACCCTGCCCGCGCAACATCAAAATTGCCCTGATGACGGGTATCAAGAAACGTTTTCCATTCCTGATTTTCCAGCTTCACTTTAACGCCGAGATTTTTAGACCAGATGGACGAGGCGGCAATCGCCAGCTTCTTATGCAAATCTGAGGTGTTATAGAGTAGATTAAAGATCAGCGGTTTGTCTTTACCGTAACCGGCTTCCTGCAGCAGCTTACGTGCTTCTTCATTGCGTTTTTCCTGCGTCCAGCCGAACCACTCCGGCTGAGTCAGTTTCGCACCGTCAATATAAGGTGGCGTATAACCGAATGCAGGCAGATCTCCCTGGTTTTTCACTTTATTGACGATGATGTCACGATCCATACCCAGCTTAAGCGCGGTGCGCACCCGGACATCGTTAAACGGGGCTTTTTGATTGTTGATTTCGTAATAATAGGTGCACAGATACGGATCAGCGTGAACCTCTTTGGGGATCTCTTTTTTAAGTTTCTGAAATAGCTCAATTGGCAGGTAGTTATAGGTCATATCGATTTCACCACTGCGATAGCGGTTAACATCGGTCACTTCAGAAGAAATAGGCAGGTATGTCACCTGCTCAATCACCGTTTTAGCGTTATCCCAGTATTGTGGGTTACGTTCCAGCACCATGCGTTCATTCACGACCCAGGATTTAAGCTTGTACGCACCGTTGCTGACAATATTCCCAGGCTGGGTCCATTTCTCACCGAATTTCTCAATCGCCGCTTTTGGCACAGGAGATGTTGAGGCGTGCACCAGTAATTTGTAGAAATACGGCACTGGTTCGCTCAGCGTCACCTGGAAGGTATGGTCGTCCAGTGCCTTAACACCCAACTCAGACGGTTTTTTCTTACCTGCAATGATGTCATCAACATTAACAATATGACCGTATTGCAGATAACTTGCGTACGGAGAGGCGGTATCTGGTGTTACCAGACGCTGCCAGCTGTAAACAAAGTCCTGCGCCGTTACCGGTTCGCCATTGGACCATTTGGCGTCTTTACGTAAATGGAAGGTCCAGATTTTGAAGTCCTGGTTTTCCCACTTTTCTGCCACTCCCGCCACCGGCCGCCCTTCCGGGTCGGAAATAAGTAACCCCTCAAATAAATCGCGGCTAATGTTAGATTCTGGCACCCCCTCAATTTTATGCGGGTCCAGAGACTGCACTTCCGAGCCATTATTACGTACCAGCGTTTGCTTTTGCGCCAGCTCTACCCCAGCCGGAACCTGTGCAGCCTTTGCAGCACCCGGAACGGCAAATGCGGCCAGTAGCGCCGCGGCAATCAGGTTTATTCTTGTCGTGTTGGTCATTGTGATGTTACTCCGCTCATTATTATTACCGGCTTCATGGCCGGCTCGTTTTCCCTTAAAAGCAGGAACGTACTGCATTTACGGGCTATCGCTGCCGGACTGTCTTCAATAAATGCAGACCGGGTATTCCGAGGAATGCATGGACATGACGATGAATATCAGTAAACCCTGCCATCGATGGTGATAAAGCACACAGATAATCTGGCAAAATTACTGTTATCCGGTGAAACCTCTCAGGAGTAATGTGAGTCGGAAAATATCAAAAGCGCTGATACATCGCCACCGATGTTTGCAAAATTGTTAACTGGTTCTCCTTTGACAGTTAATACAGTCTTGCGACGTAATTAATCGCCCCTCTGACATAGTCTCAATATCCCGTTAATGCAGGCGTACAGGGGAATATTGTGGCATTTATTTCACAACTATAAGACGTTCTGCCTACCGCTGACGTGGTTAATTTCTCCTGCATTTTCAGTATGTTTTATCTGAGAAATGATTAAGTGCTACTAATAGCATTCGCCCTGAAAAGCGGCAAGCAGATCTATTGGCAATGAACGCTCATGATGGCACAAAGCCTCGTAACATCATGAAAACATGCTCAATATCCTGCTAAAGGTTTTTTTTATTACAAAAAAAAGCGCAGCATCTCTGCTGCGCTTATTACTGATGGAAAGCGCTGAATCAGGTCAACAGCCCCGGAAAGCTCGCTTTAATACCAGTGATAATAAACTCGATGCCCAGCGCCATCAGCAGCAGGCCCATGATACGTGTGATAACGTTAATCCCGGTTTGGCCCAACAGCCTCACCAGCCAGGGCGCAGCCCGAAACAGCAACCAACAGCACAGGGCAAAAATGGCGATAGCCAGTGAAAATCCTAAAAGATTACCCCAGGAGTTATAACGCGTGCCCCAGACAATGGTGGAGCTGATAGCCCCAGGTCCCGCCATTAGCGGTAGCGCCAGCGGCACGACCCCCACACTTTCACGAATTGAGGTTTCTGATTTTTCCTGCTTGTTCTGTTTATCTTCCCCCAACTTTCCGCTAATCATGGACATGGCAATTGTCACAACCATAATTCCACCGGCAATACGAAAGGAGTCAATAGAGATACCAAATATCTGCAAAATACCATCGCCCAAAAACAGCGACGTCCACAGAATAATCGCGACAGAAAGGTTGGCGGTAAGGTTCGTCTTATTCCTGGCAGGTGCAGCCTGATAGC
>JALAGK010000472.1 GCA_022712475.1 Enterobacteriaceae bacterium | reverse complement strand
CATACTGATATAGCGCTGCATAATGGACGGCGTGGCAACCAGCGCCAGTTTCGGATCCTTTTCAAGCCTGGTCGCTTGCTCAAACGGTACCGGGAAAGCAAAGTTAGCTTCGCCGGTTTGCAACATGGCAGCGCGGGTATTGTTATCCACTACCGGACGCCAGGTAATAGTGTCGAGCTTTGGCAGCCCTTTTTGCCAGTATCCTGGGAATTTAGCGACTTTCACAAAGTCAGTCTGGTTCCAGGTCTCAAACTGATATGGCCCGGTGCCGACCGGATGAAAGCCAATGTCTTTGCCGTATTTTTTTAGCGCTGCCGGAGAGATCATGGCTGTTGCCGGGTGGGCAAGAATATTGATAAACGCTGAGAACGGTGTTTTAAGCGTGATCTCTACCGTCTGTGGGTCAACCACCTCGGTACTGGCGATATTTTTATACAGGTTATAGCGCTTAAGGTGGCTGTCAGGGTTACTGGCCCTGTCGAGGTTAGCTTTCACCGCCTCGGCGTTAAAATCACTGCCATCCTGGAATTTCACGCCCTGGCGAAGTTTAACGGTATAGACTTTACCATCCTCAGACACGCTATAGCTCTCTGCCAACACGTTTTGCAGTTTCATATCTTTATCAAGGCCAAATAAGCCCTGGTAGAACGACTTGGCCACCGCCTGCGACAGCGTGTCGTTCGCATCATATGGATCAAGCGTAGTGAAGTTTGAACCAACGGCCACCACCACATCTTTGGCTGCAAAGGCGGGCAGCGACACGGCAGTGGAGGAAGCCAGCGCGGCAACAGCAAGCCAGCGGCGCGCGGTAGAGTGTGTCATCGTTATTCTCCTGTGATTCCCTGTCTTGCCGGCAACCGCCCGGCGTGAGTTGTGTTGTGCTACATGCGATTGGTATCCTGAGTGTGCGCGACAAAGTGGTCCGGGCCGACGCGCTCAAGCATGACAACAGGCGGGTTATCTCCCAGTCTGCGCGTCACGCCGGGCAGTTCGTCAGACAGTAGCACACCATGCGGGCGACGATGGGTCGGGTCAGCAACGGGCACCGCCGCCATTAACCTGCGGGTGTAGGGATGCTGCGGGTTTTCAAACACCGCGCGCCTTGGGCCAATTTCGACTATCTGCCCCAGGTACATCACCGCAACCCGGTGGCTGATACGCTCAACCACCGCCATATCGTGTGAAATAAACAAAAACGCAATACCCAGTTCGCGCTGCAAGTCCATCAACAAATTGATAATTTGCGCGCGAATAGACACATCCAGTGCCGAGACCGACTCATCGGCAATCACCACTTTGGGATTGAGCGCCAATGCCCGGGCAATACAGATGCGCTGGCGCTGGCCACCGGAAAACTCGTGCGGGTAACGCCAGGCATGGGCCGCGTTTAACCCTACGCGCTCCAGTAGCCAGGCTGTGCGTGCCTGGGCTTCTTCGCGGGCAACGCCGTGAACCAGCAGCGGCTCCATGATGGAATAGCCCACGGTTAGACGCGGGTCGAGTGACGCCCACGGGTCCTGAAAAATCACCTGAATATCGCGCCGTAGCGCCTGTAGACGGTGTGAGGAGAGTTTATCGATACGCTGGCCGTTGAAGGTGATGCTTCCGCCCTGGCTCTCAACCAGACGCAGCAGAGCCCGCCCGGTGGTGGATTTGCCGCAGCCAGACTCGCCCACAAGCCCCAGCGTTTCGCCCGGCCACAGGTCAAAGCTGATTTTCTCAACCGCATGCACCATACGATTAACGCGGTTAAAAATTCCGCCACGCAGCGCAAAGCGTGTGGTGAGGTCGCGAACCTGTAGAATCGGCTTACTGCCCGGTGGCACGGTGTCCTGCTCGGCTGGCATCGTCTCAGGTAACGTAGTATCAGGGGTAGCGAGCGCAAAGCGGCGCGGTAAATCGCTGCCGTTCATCTCGCCAAGACGCGGCACTGCGGCCAGTAGCGCACGAGTATAAGGATGCTGTGGAGCGGTGAAAATCTGCTCTACCGGCCCGCTTTCCACCGCCTCGCCCTGGTACATGACCAGTACGCGGTCGGCAATTTCGGCCACCACGCCCATATCGTGCGTAATGAAGATAACGCCCATCTCCATTTCGCGCTGTAGCACGCCGATAAGCTGTAAGATTTGTGCCTGGATAGTGACATCCAGTGCGGTAGTGGGTTCGTCGGCAATAAGCACCGCCGGACGACAGGAGAGCGCCATTGCAATCATCACGCGCTGGCGCATACCGCCTGAGAGCTGATGCGGATAGCGCCCCAGCACCAGCCGCGAGCCAGGAATGCGTACCAGGTCCAGCATACGCTTTGCCTCTGTACGTGCGTCACGGTGGCTGAGCCCCTGATGCAGGCGGATAGACTCGGCAATTTGCTCACCCACAGTGAGCACCGGGTTAAGCGAGGTCATCGGCTCCTGGAAGATCATCGCCACATCCGCGCCACGCACACTGCGCATTTCATGGCGACTCAATTCGCGCAAATCCACCACGTGGCGGTTGCGCCGGCGCACCAACAGCGGCCCGCTTTTGATCTCGCTGCTTTGCGCATCAAGCAGGCGCATCAGCGCCAGCGCACTGACCGACTTACCCGAGCCGGACTCGCCAACGATAGCCAGCGTTTCACCGCGGGCAAGCGAGAACGACAGACCGCGCACGGCCTGTGTTACCTGCTGTTGCTGGCGAAAGCTTACATTCAGATTGCTTACCGACAGTACATGGTCCTGCGCCAGTTCACCGCTGTGGGGCACGCTGCCTCCTGATTTACTGGTAAATACCAACCGTTGGCGCATCGCCAACGTGAGCAAAGGCGCGGTACATACCTTCGCTGTTAAAAGGCAACGCCACGTTGCCCTGGTTATCGACAGCAATCGCGCCACCGCTGCCGCCAAGGGCCGGGATTTTTTCCATGATGACACGCTCGGTGGCCTGTTGCAGGCTCAGGCCTCGGTATTCCATCAGCGCGGCGATATCGTAGGCGGCAAGCGTGCGCATAAATAGCTCACCCGTGCCGGTACAAGAGATAGCGGCATTGGCATTGTTCGCGTAACAGCCCGCCCCCACCAGCGGTGAGTCCCCCACTCGCCCAGGCAGTTTGTTGGTCATTCCGCCGGTAGAGGTTGCTGCTGCCAGGTTACCGTGCAGGTCAAGCGCCACCGCACCGACCGTGCCAAACTTGCGGTCAGGATCGAGCGGTGCATTGATATCATGATCAAGCACAACCTGCCCCTGCGCCAGTTGAAGCTGCGCCAGGCGCTCCGGCGTTGAGAACAGCGACGGTTCAACCCAGGGCATACCGTGTTCGGCAGCAAACTGCTCGGCCCCCTCGCCCACCAGCAGCACATGTGGGCTTTGTTCCATCACCAGCCGTGCGGCCAGCACCGGGTTACGCAGACGGCTTACGCCCGCCACTGCCCCGGCGTTAAGTGAGGCGCCCTCCATAATGCAGGCATCCAGCTCATGCGTACCGTCATGTGTAAACACTGAACCAATTCCCGCATTAAATAATGGACACTCTTCTAGCAGTCGCACGGCCTCAGTGACCGCATCCAGCGCACTACCGCCATCGGACAGGATTTTCTGTCCGGCCTCCACTATTTCTGACAAAGCCTGGATATAACGCTGTTCCTGCGCAGCACTCATGTGCTCACGCGAAATCGCGCCCGCACCGCCGTGAATAGCAATTACCGCTGTTTCCATAAGACATCACTCAGTTGCGTTTTCCGGTGTTTTACCAGAGATATCATGCTTTTTACTGCTGGCACATTCGATTTGTGAATATAAGAAGATGTAAATTGGTTGTAAAGAATTAGCTGCATCCCTCTCTCCCAAAAGCGGTCATTCTGCCAGGCGGCGCTTTCTGCCATAATAACGGGCTATGACCGATTTCCCGTGCAGGAGTGTACTTCGATGGATTTTACTGCTGGCCTGATCCCGCTTGACGCCGCCCTTGAGCAGATGCTCACCCGCCTGACACCCATTACCGAAAGCGAAATGCTCGCACTGCTCCAGGCATTCGGACGCGTCACTGCGAGCGCGATAACATCGCCGCTCGATGTTCCCGGCTTTGATAATGCAGCAATGGACGGCTACGGCGTACGCCTGGCCGATCTTGCTGACGGCGCACGGCTTCCCGTTGCAGGAAAAGCCTTTGCCGGGCAGCCGTTTCAGGGGGACTGGCCTGCGGGTACCTGTGTGCGCATTATGACCGGGGCCCCCGTCCCTGCGGGTTGTGAAGCGGTAGTCATGCAGGAAGACACCGAAGAAACCGACGATGGTATTCGCTTTAACGCACCGGTTAAAGCAGGCCAGAACATTCGCCGCAGCGGTGAAGATATTCGTCAGGGCGCCACAGTACTTGAAGCCGGAACCCGCCTGAGCGCCGCTGAACTGCCGCTACTGGCCTCGCTCGGTATTGCGCAAGTACCTGTGGTGCGCCGTCTTCGCGTCGCTGTGTTCTCCACCGGTGATGAGCTACAGCTACCGGGCCAACCGCTGGCTAAAGGGCAGATTTACGATACCAACCGCCTGGCGGTACACCTGATGCTTGAACAGCTTGGCTGCGAGGTGATCAACCTGGGAATTGTGCGCGACGACCCTCAGGCGCTGCGCGACACCTTCCTGCGTGCCGATGCGCAAGCAGATCTAGTACTCAGCTCCGGCGGCGTTTCCGTTGGGGAAGCCGACTACACCAAACAGATCCTCGATGAACTGGGGGAAATCGGCTTCTGGAAGCTTGCCATTAAACCGGGTAAGCCTTTCGCCTTTGGTCGCCTGCAACACAGCTGGTTCTGCGGCCTGCCCGGTAACCCGGTCTCTGCGGCGGCAACCTTTTATCAACTGGTGCAACCGCTGTTAGCCAAACTCAGCGGCCAGCGCGCCACCCCCCTGCCACCAACGTTTAAAGTGCGCGCAGCACAAAAGCTGAAAAAATCACCGGGTCGTCTCGACTTCCAGCGTGGCATATTGCGTACCGCCCAGGACGGCCAGCTGGAAGTTGTCTGCACCGGTCATCAGGGCTCACACATCTTTAGCTCGTTTAGCCAGGGCAACTGCTTCATTGTGCTGGAGCGCGAGCGCGGCAGCGTTGAGCCAGGTGAATGGGTCGATGTGCAGCCGTTTAACCATTTATTCGGAGGCTGATATGCCGGTGGAGCTTAGCGATGAGGAGATGCTGCGCTATAACCGCCAGATAATCCTGCGTGATTTCGACTTCGACGGTCAGGAGCGTCTCAAAGCCTCAACGGTACTGGTGGTCGGCCTGGGTGGGCTGGGCTGCGCTGCGGCACAATATCTGGCTGCTGCTGGCGTAGGCGCCATGACGCTGCTGGATTTCGACACCGTGGCGCTCTCCAACCTCCAGCGCCAGACTCTACACCATGATGCCGATATTGACCGCCTTAAGGTCGATTCCGCGCGAGACGCGCTGGCGGCTATTAATCCACACGTGCGTCTTGAAACGCTTGGCCGCCTTCTCGACGAGAGCGAGCTTGCCGCAACCGTAGCGCGCCATGACCTGGTGCTTGATTGCACCGATAATGTCGAGATTCGCAATCAGCTTAACCGTGCCTGTTTCGCCGCTAAAGTCCCCCTGGTCTCAGGTGCGGCAATTCGTATGGAAGGTCAGGTGTCGGTATTTACTTACCAGCCTGACGAACCCTGCTATCGCTGCCTGAGCCGCCTTTTTGGCGACAATGCGCTGACTTGTGTGGAAGCGGGCGTGATGTCGCCGCTGGTGGGCGCAATTGGCTCCATACAGGCACTGGAGGCAATTAAGGTACTTAGCGGTTATGGCACACCGATTACTGGCAGGATTCTGATGATGGACGCCATGCGCGGGCAGTTTCGGGAGATGAAGCTTGCGCGCAATCCGCATTGTGAGGTGTGTGGGGATGGTGATGTTTCGCTGGACGAGCGCGTTAGTGGTTGAAAAGAAAAACAGAAAAAATAATGCGCCCCGACTGGGGCGCATGAGAAACTTACTCGATACCTTTGCTGCGCAGGTAATCTTCGTAGCCGCCGCCAAAGTCCACCACGCGGCTCGGCGTAATTTCAATAACGCGGGTTGCCAGCGAGCTGACAAACTCACGGTCATGTGAGACAAAAAGCAGCGTGCCCTGATACATCTCCAGCGCCCTGTTCAGCGACTCGATGGACTCCCTATCCAGGTGGGTAGTGGGTTCATCCATAATCAGCACATTTGGACGCTGCATCATCAGCTTGCCAAACAGCATTCGTCCCTTCTCACCGCCTGACAATACTTTTGCCGGTTTCTTGATGTCATCCTGGCTAAACAGCAGACGACCAAGAATACTGCGTACCGCCTGCTCATCATCGCCTTCCTGCTTCCACTGGCTCATCCAGTCAAACACCGTCAGGTCGTTCTCAAAATCTGCGGCGTGATCCTGTGCGTAATAGCCAATGCGCGCATTTTCGGACCATTTCACCGTGCCATTATCCGGCGTCAGCTCACCTACCAGGGTTTTAAGGAAGGTCGATTTACCCACGCCGTTAGTCCCCAGTACCGCCAGCTTTTCGCCTACTTCCAGCAACATACCGAAGTTTTTAAACAGCGGGCCGTCATCAAAACCTTTGGTAAGCGCTTCAACTTCGAGCGCGTTACGGAACAGCTTTTTGTCCTGCTCAAAGCGGATAAACGGGTTCTGGCGGCTGGAAGCTTTTACTTCGTCGAGTTTGATTTTATCAATCTGGCGCGCACGTGACGTTGCCTGGCGTGATTTAGACGCGTTAGCGCTAAAGCGGCTAACAAAAGACTGCAACTCCGCAATCTGCGCCTTTTTCTTGGCATTGTCGGCCAGCAGACGCTCACGCGCCTGCGTTGCGGCGGTCATGTATTCGTCATAGTTGCCCGGATACACGCGCAGCTCACCGTAGTCCAGATCCGCCATGTG
>JALAGK010000046.1 GCA_022712475.1 Enterobacteriaceae bacterium | reverse complement strand
CCGGAATTTTGCCGGTGGGTTATAAAGCCCGCCTGACCACTCCACCAGGTCAGCGACGCTGCCTGCGGCCAACAGAGAACGGGTGGCGTCGGTACGGCGGATGCCGATATCTTCCGGGTAAACCACTTTGCCACTCTGGCGCAGCGCTGCAACGCGTTTAGCATCTACCCCCAGGCCGATATCGGTGATGCCAGCAACAGCCGCGACCATCGCCCGGCGCTCTTCCATACTTTCAGCACGGTACAGGTAGGCGATGCCCTCTTCGGTCAGCACATGAGTAACGTCATCGCCGTAGATCATGACCGGGGCCAGCGGCATCCCGGCAGCTTTCGCGACATCAACCGCATCAAGTTTTTCAACAAACGTGGGTTTCACACCCGCCTGGAAGGTTTCCACCATCTGTACCACCAGCTTTTTGCCGCGCTGCATCGGGGCTGGCTCGGTCATCATGTTGAGCCAGGCCGGTGTGGCGTGACGGCGACCGTGTGGATCGTGGCCCATGTTCGGCGCCCCACCAAAACCGGACAGGCGCCCGCGGGTGACGGTGGAAGAATTAGCAAGGCCGTCAATCTGGAGCGTCGAGCCAATGAACATATCAACCGCATACTGGCCTGCCAGCTGGCAGAGCGCGCGGTTGGAGCGCATAGAGCCGTCGGCACCGGTAAAGAACACATCCGGGCGCGCACGAATGTACTCTTCCATCCCCAGCTCGCCACCAAAGCAATGCACACTGTCCACCCAACCGCTTTCGATGGCGGGAATCAGCGTCGGGTGTGGGTTCAGCGTCCAGTGCTTACAGATTTTGCCTTTCAGACCCAGCTGCTCACCGTAGGTCGGTAGCAGCAGCTCAATGGCAGCGGTATTAAAACCAATACCGTGGTTGAGCGACTGCACCTGGTGCTCGGCGTAGATGCCTTTAATTGCCATCATCGCCATCAGGATGTGTTCCTGCTTGATGAGGCGCGGGTCGCGGGTAAAAAGCGGCTCAATAAAGAAAGGTTTATCGGCCACCACCACAAAATCTACCCACGAGCCAGGAATGTCCACACGCGGCAGGTCGGTTTCATCGTCCACCAGTTCATTGACCTGAGCGATGACGATGCCGTCGCGAAACGCCGCAGCCTCAACCAGCGCCGGGGTGTCCTCAGTGCTGGGTCCGGTGTAGAGATTACCTTTGCGGTCGGCTTTGTACCCAGCAATCAGCGCCACGTTAGGCACCAGGTCAACATACAGGCGGGAGTAGAGTTCGATGTAGGTATGAATAGCGCCAATTTCCAGCGCACCGTCTTCCAGCAGCTGCGAAATACGCAGGCTTTGGGTGCCAGAGAACGAGAAGTCGAGCTTACGGGCGATGCCCTTTTCGAAGATGTCGAGGTGCTCACTGCGCCCGACGCTTGGCATGATCATATGGAGATCGTGCACTTTCTGCGGATTAACCTGCGCCAGCGTGCGGGAGAGAAAGTCCGCCTGCTTCTGGTTGTTGCCTTCCAGCACCACTCTGTCGCCTGGCGCTATCAGCTTTTCCAGCATTTCAGTAAGTTCAGCGGTGGGAAGCACCTTGCCGCTGACAGGTACGGACGCTATACGCCGCTGTTTCTCAGTACGGCGCGTATTCCACTGCCGCACTGGTGTTTGCCCGGATAACATTATTAACCTCCTGATTCAGCGAATCATGTTGATTTGCTTAACGTTGGAGAAAGTTTGCACCGCGGGCGCACGGGTATCAATTAACCCTACGAACGAATCGTTAGCCTGCGAGTAATAATTGAGGTGAATTTTTGTGATGAAGATCGCAGGCGAAGTACTGCGAGAGGGCTCAGATCAGAGAAGTCGCCGGGCGGCAAAAGAGAGCCCGGCAGAGGAAGTTATTAGTTAAGACGGATAAGTCTGTCCGCATCAAGCTTTGCGCCGTCGTCATCCCGGTCGATATTCCCCACAACGCGCACCTGCTTACCAATAAGCCGCTTATCGTCATCGCAGTCTTCCACATCAATAGCGATACGTCCGGTACTATCACGCAGCCAGTAATTATCGTCGTCACCCGTGCGACCGGTGATTTTACCTTCAAGCGTTACACGTGCATCGTCGTGCATCTGCTTAGCCTCATTCACACTGACACACTCCTGGCAGCCTCGCGCCGCCCAGGCGAGGTTTGACGACACGCACAGTAATCCGGCAATAAGCAACAGCGCCTTGTTCATATTTCTTCTCCCTGAAATCACATGTCTGTATCTATTCCTGACGGACAACGCTGCCAATGTAACACAGCCAGGCAATTGCAGGGATGCAGGCCGGGATGGATGTTTTATCCAAAAATAATGAGAAAAATGAAGATCATGGTTTTAAACCAGGCCCAGGCGCAAAAAAGCAGAAAATTGTTCCAGCAAATGCCTGCCGTACCACACTGTCGCGAGAAAAAAAACGCCCTGCAAAAGGAGCACAAAATGCTAAAAAATATTCTGCTCAGCCGCTAGCCCAGACGCGTAAGGATCTGATAAAGCGGCGCCAGGCGCCTAAATGCCTCATGTAAGATAGCGACCAGCTCAGGCCCGTATAGCGGCGCCATATCCCGACGTTCATCTATCAGTGCAAAGGTTTTTTTGTTGTACCAGTCCGCCAGCGCTGGCTGCTGGTCTTTTAATAGAGGACGCTTGTAGCTTTCACCTTCCAACGCAAATCCGGTGCGAATATCTGCGACGGTCGCCAGGAAACTGCGCGGGTTATCGGCAATATAGTCGCGAAAACGCGTCATGGTAGTACGTGAAGCACTGTAATACCCCATGCCATAACGCCAGCCGTCCGGCATGATTTCAAAGAAAAAGGTCGGTGAGTCAGAAAGCGTTTTGCGCGGGCGCTTAAAAGCAATCCAGACGTTGCTGCGATAAGGTGATTTATTGTGAGAGAAGCGCGTGTCACGGTGAATACGCGACAGCGTTTTACCAACTGCTGGACGTACTTCCAGTAGATCGTCAATAAACAGCATGTCCGGCGCCAGCGCATCAACCAGCAGGCGCAGCGGTGCGACAATGCCTTCATCGTACGTTTCACGATTAGCGCGGAACCACTCCTTGTTATTGTTCTGGCTCAGCAGCTGCAAAAAATTCAGTGCGTCAGGCTTAAAGCCAATAAAGTTGCCCATGCTCCTCTCCATTGTGCTGGCAGATTTATACGTAACCTTAGCGAAAGGATCCCTGAGCGCACAGCGTCACGTGTGCGTTTTGCGTCACATCCCGAAAACACATAAAAAAGCCGGGAAAACCCGGCCTGAGAGATTAGCGGAATTTCTTGTGGTAGGTGTTGCGGGTCTGCTTAAAGCCTTCTGCAGCAGCTTTCGCCTCAGGAATTTTACCCTCTGCAACCAGCTTTAACGCACCGTCAATCTGACCAACCAACAGATCAAGACCATGGCGATACTCCTGCATTTCTGGGCTATCCGCTGCTTTGCCGGCAAGTTTAGGCGGCGTTGCCTTTTGTGCGTCCAGCGCAGCGGCACGCATGGTGGTGAGGGCGTTTTTCATCTCCCCCGCGTCATCAGTTTTCAACACAGTGCGCAGGTTACCGTTGAGAATATCCATATCCTCTTCCAGGTCGCGCGCCAGCGTGCTGGCACTTGTCGCCAACAGCACAGCGGCGGTCAGTATCGCGATAACAGGTTTCTTCATTGGCTCACATCCTCGGTTCACAGCACGGTTAAATAGCCAGCCGCAACGGCTGGTGTTATTCAATGCATCCTGCGTTGATGTTGTGTTCTTCCTGATACCCCCTACGCCGTCGCATTACTGGCCGGCGATTTTCATCTCTGGCAGCAGCACCGAGCCGCACTGAATATTACTACGGGTTTCGATATCGCTACCGACAGTCACAATATTACGCCACATCTCTTTGAGGTTGCCGGCGATGGTTATTTCACTTACCGGGTACTGAATCTCACCGTTTTCTACCCAAAAACCGGACGCACCGCGCGAATAGTCGCCGGTAATACCGCTCACGCCCTGGCCCATCAACTCGGTGACAACCAGGCCGGTTCCCATTTCTTTGAGTAGACCAGCAAAATCCAGCCCCTGACCGGCAATACGCCAGTTGTGAATTCCCCCTGCGTGCCCGGTACTGTGCAGCCCCAGTTTACGCGCCGCATAGCTGGTCAGAAGCCACTGTTGCAGTACGCCGTCTTTAACGATATCGCGACGAGAGGTCGCCACGCCTTCGCTGTCAAACGGCGTGGAAGCCAACCCTTTGAGCAGATGAGGATGCTCTTCAATGGTCAGCCAGTCAGGCAAAATCTGTTTGCCAAGCGAGTCCAGCAGGAAGGTCGATTTGCGGTATACCGCGCCGCCGCTGATGGCCCCCACCAGGTGGCCAAACAGGCCGGTTGCCACTTCGCTTGCAAAAATCACAGGCGCAGTCATGGTGGCGAGTTTACGAGGTGCAAGGCGCGCCAGCACGCGGCGTGCGCACTCGGCGCCCACCCATTCCGGGTTTTGTAATGCATCCAGCTCGCGAGAAATCGTGTAGGCGTAATCGCGCTCCATGCTGCCGTTGTCTTCACCAATTACGCAGCTTGAGAGCGAGTGGCGCGAGGAGCAGTAGCTCTGCAGCATGCCGTGGCTGTTGCCAAAAACCTTCACGCCGTAGTGGCTGTTAAAGCTGCCGCCTTCGGTGTTGGTAATACGCTTATCGGCCTGAAGCGAGGCCTGCTCGGCTCGCGCAGCCAGCGCAATAGCCTGCTCTGGCTCAATATCTGCCGGGTGGAACAGGTCAAGATCGGGGGCCTCAAAAGCCAGCAGGTCTTTTTCAGCTACGCCCGCGCACGGGTCCGGCGAGGTGTAACGTGCGATATCAATCGCTGCCTGCACGGTGCGGCTGATGGCATCCGGGCTGAGATCGGTTGAGGAAGCGCTGCCTTTGCGGTTCTGATGATAAACGGTAATACCCAGCGCGCCATCGCTGTTGAACTCAACGTTCTCCACTTCACCGTAGCGCGTGCTGACGCTGATACCGGTGGTATTCGATACCGCGACTTCCGCGCCGTCTGTGCGCCCTGCGGCTAACTCAAGCGCCTGCGTCACGGCGAGTTCCAGGGTTTTGCGCTTAAGCGCTGCTTGTGTGATTACTTTCATTACCAATGCCATACTGTAGGATGAGTATGACTGAAGTCTAACAGAGAACCCTTTGGGCATGCGCGTCCGGGGTGGTAGTATTGCTCTCTTTTTTAAGGAGCCTGAGATGACAAAGCAGCCCGAAGACTGGCTCGACGACGTGCCCGGTGATGACGAAAACGATGACGATGATGAAATCATCTGGGTCAGTAAAAGTGAAATAAAGCGCGATGCCGAAGAGCTTAAGCGTCTGGGTGGCGAAATGGTCGACCTGGGCAAAAACGCGCTTGATAAAATTCCGCTCGACGAAGAGCTGCGTGACGCCATTGAACTGGCGCAGCGCATCAAACGTGAAGGCCGTCGCCGCCAGATGCAGCTTATCGGCAAACTGTTGCGCAGCCGCGACGTGGAGCCTATCCGCCAGGCACTGGATAAGCTCAAAAACCGCCACAATCAGCAGGTAGCGCTGTTCCACAAGCTGGAGATGCTGCGCGACCGCCTGATTGAAGACGGCGATGATGCTATCCCCGAGGTGCTCAACCTGTGGCCGGATGCTGACCGCCAGCAATTGCGCACCCTAGCCCGTAACGCGAAGAAAGAAAAAGAAGGCAATAAACCCGCCAAGTCCGCGCGCCTGATTTTCCAGTATCTGCGCGAGCTGGCCGAAGCTGAATAAAATAAGCGTCTGACCATAAAATCCGGAAATTCACGTTTCCGGATTTTTTTATCCCTGACGCCAACCTCTACGGCGGCAAAATCAGGCTTTTAGCCGCAGCCGCACGAAAGATGAGCGTGTATACTACACACGTTTTTTCTCTGTCTATTATGGAACACGACAATGAATGGGAATCTCGCAAAACTCATTAGCGCCTTTGTGCTGATTTTTACGCTCACAGGCTGCGGCTATAACGATATCCAGACCAGCGATGAGCAGACCAATACCACCTGGTCTGAGGTACTTAACCAGTACCAGCGTCGCGCTGACCTGATTCCAAACCTGGTCGCAAGCGTGAAGGGCTACGCCACCCATGAAAAAGAGCTGCTGGAAGCGGTTACGCTTGCCCGCTCGCGCGCTAACACCGCTACCCAGAACCTGAAGGCCAATCCGGACGACGAGAAGAATCTTGAACAGTGGCAGCAGTCGCAGGTGCAGGTTACCCGCACACTCGGCCAGATGATGGTGCTTGGCGAACGTTATCCGGAGCTGAAATCCCAGGAGCTGTTTCAAAACCTGATGGTGCAGCTTGAAGGCACAGAGAACCGCATTGCCGTGGCGCGCGGTCGCTACATCAAGGCCATTGAGCTCTATAACATCACCGTGCGCCAGTTCCCGGCCATGATGACAGCAAAAGTGATGGGCTATAAACCGAAGAAAAACTATCTCCCGGACGACGTAGAAACCATTACCAAAGCGCCGACCATTGATTTCGGTAGCAAGTAACGCCGGGAGAAGACGATGCGCTACTTTTTGCTGATCCTGGCGCTTTTTTGCGGGCAAATCGCCGCGGCTGACGTTGCGGTGCCGGAATTGCGCCAACAGGTCACCGATCTCTCCGGCACGCTCAGTCAGGCACAAATCAACGCCCTCACTGAGCAAACACAACAGCTGGCACCGGCACAGGTGGCTATTCTGGTAGTGCCAACCACGGGTCAAGAGACGATTGAACAATACGCCACACGTGTGTTCGACAAATGGAAACTTGGCGATAAAACGCGCAGCGACGGCGTACTGCTGTTAGTGGCCTGGCAGGATCATACCGTGCGCATTGAAGTCGGCTACGGCTTTGAAGGTGCGCTCACCGACGTGCAGAGCGGACAGATTATCCGTACCGCCATCATTCCTGCGTTTCGTGAAAACAACCTTGCGCTGGGGTTACAGCGCGGCGTGACGCAAATCGGCAAACTGCTGGCCGGCGAACAGATGCCGGTAGAGTCACGGTCTGCGCCTGCGGTAAATAATCACGTCGGCGACGAGTCATTGTTTCAGTACCTGCTGCTGGGCCTGTTCGCCCTGCCCGCCTGGATTTTCCGGAAGGGTAATATTGTGATGCGCGGGGTAAAAAGCGGCCTAACCATTGGCGCGGGCAGTTGGCTGTGGTCGTTGTTTTTCGCGGCTTCCAGCCTGCCGTTAGGTAAAGTAATAATGATTGCAATCGTCAGTTGTGTGG
>JALAGK010000471.1 GCA_022712475.1 Enterobacteriaceae bacterium | reverse complement strand
CTCGTCGGCGGATGCCTTTTCGCGACCGCGCGTAGGCTTTATTCTAACTTGGAGCAGGCCTATGATCACAAAGATCATTTCCGGCAGCGTCAGCAATGCCATCGTGAAAAAGGTGCTCTGCCAGCCGAAGTTGTTAAGTAGCCAGATAGACAGCGGAAACCCAATTGCCGCCCCCAGCGGTGTGCCGAGTAGCCACATCATGGTGGCGCGCGCCTGCAAATGTGCCGGGAAGGCGTGACGAATAATGGCGAATGCCAGCGGGAACAGCGGCCCTTCGGCAACCCCCAGCAGGATGCGCAGTACCATCATCCCGGCATACGAGTGGGTAAAGCCCATCATCGCCATCAGCACGCACCACACCACCATCATGCCGGTTAGTAACTTAACCGGTGCGATGCGGTCGCCCAGCCCGCTTAAAAACACCGATGAAAAGCCGTAGCTGAGCAGAAATACGCTCATCAACAGTCCAAGGCGCGTGGTGTCAAAGCCAATACCCATCGCCTGCTGGAAATGCTCGTCAGAAAACAACGCCGCAATGCTGATTTTGTCGAAAAACGCCAGCAGCACACAGGCCAGTAACGCCAGCGGCACTGACCAGCGAACCGGTTGTTCAGACGTGCGGGCGGCCTCACCGCCTGCCGTTTCTGGCGCGGTGTTTGTCTCAATGGTGGTCATGCTTACCCCCAGTCGGGTGCGACTTCCCTCAGCGCAGGGACATCAGTGAAAAGTCAGGATCGGTCAGGGGAACCCCCGATAAATCCCGCCCGGAAGCCATCCAGCGTTTGGCCAGTTTGACGGTGCGCGCATCATTAAACGCCACCAGTTGAGTGAGTTGTCCGTCCTCTCCCAGAGAGAAAAACAGCGTGCTGCGCGGCTCACGTCGCACTACCGTCCGGCTGCCCGACTGCGGTACGCCAAGGATCTGAATGTTGTGATGATATTGATCCGACCACAGCCAGGCGGCTTCGTCATAAGCAGGTGCTGTCGGGTCGATCATCGCTTTTGCTGTCGCCACGGCCTGGTTTTGCGCAAAGGCCCAGGACTGCACGCTTAACCCATAACGCAGGTGCTGTGCGACATCGCCTGCGGCAAAGATGGCCGGATCGCTGGTACGCCCCTGGCCGTCCACAACGATGGCGCGGTCCACCTTAAGCCCGGCAGCACGCGCCAGTTCGAGGTTAAGTTCCACACCAATGCCCACGACCACGGCATCAAAAGTTTCACGCTGCCCATCGCAGTGGATTTCCGGGCGGCCATGGTTGTCGGAAAGCTCCAGCGCGCCGCAGCCACAGCGCACATCCACGCCCTGCTCGCGGTGAAGCGCCAACAATTCCTCTGACACCGCCGCGTTAACCGAGCGCTGGCAAAGTGCGCTTTGCTGCTCAAACAGCACCACGTCAACGCCAGATTTGCGTGCTGAGGCGGCGATTTCCAGGCCAATCCAGCCGCCGCCAACCACGGCCAGACGCTGGCTTTCAGCAAGCCGTTGCTTGAGGCGCGTTGCATCGTCCCAGTGGCGCAGCGTGTAGACCTGCGGGTGTGCTCGCCAGTCGTTACCCGGCAGCCTGGCGCGTCCGCCGGTCGCCAGCAGCAACTGGTCATAAGCGAGCTTTTCACCGTTATCGAGCATTACTACCTTTTCATCGCGCACAATGGCCTCAGCGCGACGCGGGCGAAACCAGCGCAGATTGAGCGCCTGCTGCGCGTCTTGCGTAAACAGGCGCGGCAGTTGTGGTTCGGCGTCCAGTAGTGCCGCTTTGGAGAGCGGCGGGCGCTCATAAAAATCCCAGACCTCTTCGGCTACGATGCAGATTTCACCGTCGAAGCCTTCATCGCGCAGCGTCTTCGCTGCCCAGCCGCCTGCCTGGCCGCCGCCGATGATGACGATGCGTGAACTCATACCACCTCCGCTTTTTTCTGCTGGCGGCGCGTGTCGTGGTCAATCCCTCCTTCTACCGCCCACTCGGTAAACGACACCAGCGAGTGTTCCAGTTCGCGCGGCTGCCAGTTTTCAGTGAGATAGTCGTCATTGGTATAGTACTCAAACGCACCGCCGGTCGGGCTGTTGACGTACCAGAAGTAAGCAGACGATACCGGATGGCGACCAGGGCCAATAAAGGTGCTCCATTTTTCTTTATTCATGGCAATGCCACCGCCAATCACTTCGTGGATATCACGTACCGTAAACGCCACGTGATTCAACCCACGCCCGCGGTGTGGCAACTTCAGCAAAAACAAGTTGTGATGACCGCCGCGCGCCTGGGTGCGCAGGAAGACCGCACGGTCGATATAGCGATCGGAAACCTGGAAGCCCAGCACCTCGCGATAAAAGCGCTCGGTCGCTGCCAGGTCGTCAACAAAGAACACCACGTGGCCGATATTAATAGGTTCAGCATGTGCGTATACCGGGCTTGGCATGTCTACGCGGCGCGTATCCCCCCACTGATTAATAGCCGGTACATTAAGCTTCACGTCATGCTGCTGGCTGACCACCACACGCAGCGTCATGCCATTTGGGTCAAGACACTCCAGCGCCTCACCCACCTCACGAAATCCTGGCTGTTGTGCCAGTTTTGGCGCAAGGGCCGCCAGCGCGGCGCTGTCTGCTACCGCCCAGGTCATGCGACGCAGCGTTGAACCTGGCTCAAACGCAGCAGGCAACTCAGGTGCATCAAGCGGATACAACGCCACCTGCGCGCCGCTCAGGGTGCTAAAGCGGCGGTGGGAGCCGTCATCACGCAATCCGAAATCGCTCATGAATTTTGCGCTCTGCGCCAGGTCTTCAACGCCAAACTCCAGCTTTTCAATGCCCGTTACGCTCATGGTGATACACCTCTATAAGTTGTCAGCCGCCCCGGATTTGGGCGTAAGAATGGCCCGACGCCGGTTGCGCCTTATTTATAACGTATTGATTTAACCTGCTTTTGACAGGTGACCTAAAAAACCTGAGATTTTATCTGCCGCCAGTCTGACCTCATTACGCAGGCGCTCGCGATCGGACTCCGGCACCTCTTCGAACGGTACCAGGATACTGACCACAGCCGGTACGCGGCCGCTACGGTCAAACACCGGGTAAACAATGGACGAAATACCGGGCCGGTAAAACGACTCGCCAATCACGTAACCACGCGCCCGGTCCTGCTGCACCATCTGCCAGAGGGCCTCACGGTCCTGTACCTGCCCGGGGGTGTTACCCGGCAGACGCTCCTGTGGGAACAGTTGCTCAAACTCCACGCGCGACACATCGGTCAGCAACATGCGCCCAAGTGAGGTACAGTGCACCGGCAAGCGTGTGCCGATACTGACCTGATTTACCCTGGAGCCCGCCGCACTCACGCGAGCGATGTAGATAAGATCGTGCCCGTCACGAATAGCAAGGTGACTGCTACACTGGCTGGCGTCACGCAACTGCTCAATAACCGGCTGCCCGACCTGCGCGACATCCAGCGACGCGATATATTCAAAACCCAGGCGCAGCACGTTCATGCCGAGAGAAAAGGTGTTGGTACGCCCGTTGCGCTCCAGAAATCCCATGTACTCCAGCGTCTGCACCACGCGATAGGCGGTGGCCTTCGGCATATCCACCAGCCGATGCAGTTCGGCAAAAGTCAGTTCCCGGTGCTGCGCGCCAAAGGCCAGCAGTAGCTGGAGACCACGCTCCAGACCTGGCACCAGATATTTACTCTCCTGAACGTTTGCCATATCGCCCCCGTACCACTCAGTTGAAGACAAAACCGCCGTTGACCGGCAACAGTTGCCCGGTGATAAAGCCTGAGAGGGAACTCAGCAGCCAGATGACGCTGCCTGAGACATCTTCAGGGTGTTGTGCGCCTGCCAGCGCACGGCCGTTTTCATAAAGTTGATGGCGCTCGGCAGGGACATATTCCGTGGCCTCTACGCGGGTCAGACCCGGCGCGATGGCATTCACCCGAATACGTCTGCCGCCAAGCTCGCGCGCCATTGAGCGCGTCATGGCGATAACGGCACCTTTACTGGCGACGTAGGCCATCAGACGCGGCGCGCCCCACAGGGCTGTGTCGGATGCCACGTTGACAATACTGCCGCCATCATTCAAAAACCCTACGGCTGCGCGCGTGACAAGCCAGGTGCCTTTGACGTTGACCTGCATGACCCGGTCCCAGAGATCCGGGTCGTACTCCATCATGTCTTTGCCGCCCACGCCGGTTGCCAGCGCGGCATTGTTCACCAGACCGTCAATCTTCCCGCGCTCGCCAATGGCGCTGAACGCGGTGTGAATTGACGCTTCACTTGCGAGATCAACACACTGCTGCTCAACCGCGTAACCTTCCGCCGCCAGACGCGCGGTGCTGCGTGACAGCGCCTCAGCAAGGATGTCGCACATCACCACACATGCGCCCTGGGCGGCGAGATCCTGCGCAAACTGTAGCCCCAGTCCGCGCGCGGCACCGGTGACTACAATGCGTTTGCCGTCAAGCAGTCCCATCAGGCTGCCCCTTTACGTGCTTCACGCGCAGCCAGCTGTTGTGCTGCGGCTTTTTGCATCATGCGGCGCAGGCGTGAGAGCCCCACATCATGCTGATACAGGTATTCATGGTCACGGGCATTGGGTGCCAGGCTTTCCAGTACTACGCGGTCTTGCTCCAGCACGTCCCAGTGCAGCTGTTCCAGACGGTTACGGTACATAAAGCGCCACATGTCGCGCTGCCAGCCTTCAACCCGACGAATACGCCAGAAAAAGACGCGGCAGTTATCGTTGTCTTCCGGCACCACCATGCCAACAATCCAGAAGTGACCACCCGGCCCAAAACGCTTTTTGTAAGGAATAGACAGACGCATCCAGTACGCGCCGCTGGCACCAAACTCCACCCAGTCGAAGTTGACGCCGCTCTGGCCTTTTTTCTCAAAGATGTAGCCATCTTTGGTCGGTTGCAGCACCATGTCGGCTTTGCGGTCCCCTTCAGCCATGGAGTGCGATGATGAATGCAGGTAGGTGCCGTGCATCGGGTCCATGACGTTTTCCAGCGCATACTGGTAGTTGCACTGCCAGGCTGCGGTACACAGGAAATTGCTATAGGCTTCTTCATCAGCCAGTTCCTGTGGGAAGGTGAGCTCAGCCGGGGCTTCGTCTTCGGTTACGCCAAACCACAGGAAGATAGCGCCGTGGATTTCGGTTACCGCGTAGCTGCGCACGCACTGCTGCCCCACCAGCGGACAGCGGTCAACTGCTGGAACATCTTTTACTTCACCATTACCTGCCACTTCCACGCCGTGATACCAGCAGGCAATACGGTCTCCCAGATTCCAGCCCATCGACAGCCGTGCGCCACGGTGCGGACAGCGGTCTTCCAGTGCCTGGACCTGCCCGTCCTGATTACGCCAGACGACAATTTGCTCACCAAGGCGCGTAATGCCTACGGGCGCTGACTGCACTTCCCAGCTTGCAAGCACCGGATACCATAATCCGCGCAACCCCTGGTCGAGATACTCCTGTACTGTCGTTGTCATTATTCTGCCCTCAGTAACCATTAACCTGTAAAAACGCGCGGAAGCTTGCTTCATTCCACGGCTCACCCTGTTGGTCGTAATTTTTCTGTTGGTTGAGACCGTTCACCAGCTCAGCAAGCGTTTCTGCGCCATCTTCAAAGCGCTGTTCCAGCGCCGCAATGAGATTGATTTCATAACTTTCTGGTACACGGCTACGGGTTTGCCAGACGATGTTTTGCCAGGCGCCGGGCTTATGAATGTTGCCATTGCCACCCTCTTTAGGGGGCATGAACTGCCGGTTTTCCGGCAAATTAGGGTTGAGATCCTGAATAATATTGATGCTCATTCCACTGTCTCCGGGATGAAGGTGATTTGTATCTGGTTTTCAAAAACGCGCACCGGGTAACGGTTGAGGTTACGCCCGCCAGGGCCGTGCAGGCAGGTGCCGGTGCGTACGTCAAATACCGCTTCATGCAGCGGGCATTCCACTTTGCCATCTTCGACGAACCCCTGACTGAGCAGGGCATAGGCGTGAGGACACACGTCTTCCAGCGCGTAATATTCTCCGTCGACCAGATAAACGCCTATCTCCTTGCCATCTACATTGCTGCTAAAAGGGAAGTCTTCCTGTACTTGCTCTACATCACATACGCCTATCCAGCTCATACGATCCTCCAGGCTTACCTGTTT